>JAAYBH010000149.1 GCA_012718935.1 Clostridiales bacterium | reverse complement strand
TATCTCCATCCCATCTGTTCTGGAAATATGGATCACATCTGAAAATGTTTCGCTTTTGGGTGAAACAGATGTCAGTATGTTTTTCCTTTCCAGTATCTTTCCAGGGTTAAAAACAACTTCCTTTTGTCCATCCATAATAGCTACATAAAAGATCCCTGTTTCCACAAGGTCCTGGAAGAAATGACTGCCATAGGATAACTCGGGCATGAAGCCTGCCACTGCCGACGAAACCTCACAGATGACCGACATATGAGACAGCTCTGAAAAATGTACAGGTACGCCCAGCGACGGTGTTGTTGTTCCCCATCGGCCCGGACCCATCAGCATAACGTTTTTATCCTTCAGGCTGGCATTTATGAGACCAATATGCCTGGCAATCTCATATTTTTCCCACTCACTGAGCTGCCTGTATTCCTGTGCCTTGACAAAAACGACATAATCAATGAGCAAATGGACATTTCCGCCCATGAAGCTGCCCTTGGTCGAAAAAAAGCAATTGCAATTATCATCCAGTTGAGGAATTTCGACCGCTTTGCCTAATCCCCTTGTCTGTAACGGACGGCACTGTAAAAGATTGATCTTGAAATGGCTGTCTTTCGCGAAATTTGCTGTGAATTCAATATCCACAGGATAATCATACACCTTGGAAAGCAGGGTGAGCATGTCTCGCATGATCAAGGGAAACTCAGTGCTTTTAAGCAATTTATTGAAATCAAAGATAGACGGCACTTTCCTGTCCGTGTACCCAAGCTCACGCAGTCTGATTACGGTTTGAGTGTCCATGGTTGCAAAAAGCGCCTTATCCGTTTTTATGTCGTGTGAAAAGATATCTTCCAGATCACTGCATATCAGCGCATTTTCCCTGAGGGAGATAACATCCGCGCCATGCTGGCTGTATTTCTGCTGATCTTCGTAATCCATCGGTGAGGGACGCAAAGGATCGTCAAGACACACAATTCGGGCATAATCGCCGACCGCCCTATCTACCGCGCGCGTACCAATCCCAAATACAAGGCGAAGCATGCCTGAATTCATATCGATGCTTTTATCCCAGACATAAAGGTTTGATGAAATTCCGACACCCGCAATATGAGGGAAAAAGCTCTCTTCATATTGATCTCCCGAAACACGCTGAACAAGTATCGCCATCTGTTCGTCCATTTGAAAGAGCCCTCGATTCATTCTGTAGACAAGGGCATCCTCGTTCATTGTGCTGGCATATACCGTCCGGATTGCCTGAACAAATGCTTCATAACGCTCCTCAGGCGTCCCCTGATTGGCACAAAACACGCTTTCGTATTTTCCGGCAAAGGCGTTCCCGAAATTATCCTCAAGCAGAGAACTGGAGCGAACAATTATCGGGGATTGGCCGAAGTATTCCAGCATTTGAATAAATTGCTCCTGAATATCTATCGGGAACTTGCCGTGCAGAAGTTTTTCCTTGAACTCAGGCGCGTATTTATAGTATCCTTCCTGCGATTTTTGCTCTGTCCAAAGCTTACACCAGCCGTTTTGCACGATATACGTATAGAAAATATCCGAACCAAGGAAATATGAATCATGAGGTTCAATAAAGGGTGCATAGCGCCCCTTGCCATCCTGTTCCAATATTTTTCTGGCAATAAGCATACCGACGCTCTTTCCGCCAATAAAGCCTGTACCGATTTCTCTGGAAGCTATCGTTAGAATATCATCCAAGGTAAAATACCGGTCGCATAATTGGAACATACGGGATTCGCCGCTGCCTATCAGCATATGCATTAAGCTCTTTTTAGTATCCTCCTGTTGCTCAGGAGCAAGCGCGAGCGATTCTCTCGCTCTGTTGAACGTCACATTCCAGTAATCAAGCCGCCCCCCGCCTCGGCGAATGCTGGAGAACAGCTGGGCGACCTCGGCGCTTGCTGTAATGCAGATGGCTTCCTGTCCCTGTATCAGATGGGGGAAAAACATGGTTGGCGAATAGCGCTGCCAAACCTTGAGCGGGTGAATATAGAGCCTGTTTTTAACCTGATACAAATCCAGCAGCAGCTGTGTTGTTTCTCGTATACCGGCAATGGTGGTAAATGTGTGTGCGTCCCGTATGATAGCAAAATATGCGACCGTCTCCAGCTCATATAAATAGGGACAGGTGACTTTGAAAAAGTTGCCAATCATCAAGTCGGAATGCCAATATTTCAACAGATCGGTCAGACAGTCAAAAACATAGAAGGTCTTTCTGCCTTCGTTCTTCACGATGTTATGTACCTGCGTTGCAAAGTTTTCGAAACCTTTGCCGGCATCGACATGGTAAGTTTTAATATCAGGACTATCCGCCAACAGCGGTTCATGATCGCCGAAACGGACATAAACCAGATCCATTCTGTCCAGTTTCGCCTGTTCGACGAACGGATCAACCATTCGTTTATAATCGGAAGCGGAATCGACCTGCCAGACGACGTTGTCGCCCAGATGAAGAGTGTCGATAACCTGGTCAAAACCCTGTAATCCCGTGCTTGCCCTATCGTAAATGATCATCCTGCGCTCCTCTCGGGGCTTTGTCCTCAAATCTGGCCTTCCTGCCGTCGGTTGGCACTGTGGTCGGATAGGCTCCACCGAAGCATGCAGTGCAAAAGCCGCTGTCACAGCCGGTCAGCTGGCGGACATGTTCAATGCTCAGATAACCGAGGGAATCAACACCGATGATTTGTGCAATCTCCTCCACGCTATGGTGATTCGCTATGAGATTTGCGGCGTCGTCAATATCGGTGCCGTAATAACACGGCGAGACGAAGGGCGGGGCGCTGACCCGCATATGGATCTCCTTCGCTCCAGCCTTCCGGAGCAGTCCGATGATATGTCTGCAGGTCGTTCCGCGCACAATGGAATCGTCGATAAGCACCACGCGCTTGCTGTCCACACAGGCACGAACCGGATTCAGCTTCAGGTTCACGCCGCTCTCGCGCTCTAACGCGGTGGGAGCGATAAAGGTCCTGCCGATGTATTTGTTTTTTGTAAAACCAATACCGTATGGAATCCCGGAATATTGGGTATATCCCAGCGCGGCATCGAGACCTGAATCCGGCACGCCGATTACAACGTCCGCCGAGACCGGATGCTCCTGCGCCAGAAATGCGCCGGCACGCTGCCGGGCAAGGCTTACGCTTGCTCCGTCAATCACCGAGTCCGGGCGGGCAAAATAGATGTATTCGAATACACACAGACTTTTCGGCACGTGCGCACAGTGGGATATATCGCTGCTTATACCCCCACAGTCGACAACAACAATCTCGCCCGGCAGAATATCGCGTTCGAACGCGGCTCCCACCGCGTCCAGCCCACAGGATTCAGAGGCGAACACGATTGCGCCGTCAGTCCGCTTTCCCATACACAGCGGGCGAAAACCATGAGGATCCCGCACAGCCAGCAGCTTCGTTGGTGATGATATAATCAGTGAATAGGCACCTTCGATGCGGTCCATCGCTGCGGAGACCGCGGCCTCAATGGAAGAACTTCGGAGCCGTTCCTGCACGACGATATATGCGATAACCTCCGAATCGGTTGTCGTGTGAAAAATCGATCCATTTTTCTCCAGCTCATCACGCAGTTCAAACGAATTCGTCAGGTTCCCGTTATGCGCAAGCGCCATTTTACCCTTGTGGTGATTGATTACGATTGGCTGGGCATTTCGTTTGCTGTCCGCGCCCGTGGTGGCGTAGCGCACGTGGCCGACAACGATGTTACCGCACCTCAGTGCGCGAAGCCGCCCGGGCGAAAACACGTCGCCCACCAGTCCGTTGTCAAGGTATGAAGAAAAAACGCCTCCATTGTTCACGACGATGCCGGCACTTTCCTGTCCCCGGTGCTGGAGCGCGTAGAGACCGCAGTAGGCAAGCCCAGCCAGTTCTGTGTTTTGACGGGAGAACGCGCCGAAAACACCGCATTCCTCGTGGATGTGGTGATCAATCTCTGTGGACATATCTTGTATCATGCTCTTTAAGCCTCTTCAGACCGCAGCTGGAAAGTGCCATTCACGCAGGCTCCCCGCGCGGCTCTCACTGTCTCGCGCTCGCTGTTGGGGAGTACCCTGCGTAACTTCTCTTTCTTCGGCAACTTTTAAATATTTGTTTACCTCTACTCTACATCCTGAAGGGCATCGTAACCCTCCTCGCCGGTGCGGACCTTAATCACGTTCTCTACATGGTAGATGAAGATTTTGCCGTCGCCGATGTGACCCGTATGAAGGACCTGCTTTGCAGTTTCGATCACCTTCCGGACTGGCACCTTGCTGATAACGATATCCACCCGCACCTTTGGCAGCAGCGTCACCTCCACGGGAACGCCGCGGTAATACTCCGGCTTCCCTTTCTGTATCCCGCAGCCGAGAACATGGGAAACGGTCATTCCGGTGATGCCGATATCTGACATAGCAGACTTCAAGGCTTCGAATTTCGCCTCTTTGCAGACAATCTCCACCTTTGTGAATTTATGCTCTCCCTCAGCCGGAGAGACATCCTCCGCAACCCGGATGGCCGGCTCCTCCAGAACGGCGGCCGTATCCGTCTCTTTGAGCGCCACGAGTTCTGTTTCACCCGTCGAATAACTCGTTACCGCCGCCGCAAAGTCGGGATAAGCAACGTTTCCGTGCTCTCCGATGTCAAGTCCGGCGATCTCCTCCTCGGCGGCAACACGGATTCCGACGGTTTTTTTCAGTACTATCCAGACGAGGGCTGAACAGATAAAGGTGAATGCACCGACAGCGACAATGCCGATAAGCTCCGTGCCAAGCAGCCCAAAGCCGCCGCCATAGAACAGCCCATTCCGGGCAGAGAGACTCGTGACGCCTTCCTTGGCGAAAAGGCCCACACAGATTGTACCAAATATGCCGCAGCACAAGTGGACAGAGGTCGCGCCAACCGGGTCGTCGACGTGGATACGGTCAAAGAACATGACAGTGAACACGACCATGACTCCGGCGATGGCGCCGATCAGCAGAGAGACCTCAACAGTCACATACGCGCAGCTGCCGGTTATGCCCACCAATCCGGCAAGGCAGCCGTTTATGGTCATGCCGAGATCGGGCTTTCCGATGAAAATCCATGCGGTGACAGTAGAGGTGAGCACCGCGGCGATAGCGGCGGTATTCGTTGTCATCAGGATGTGTACAACATCGGCCGGGTTCTGAAAGCTCATCGTCGAGCCGGGGTTAAAGCCGAACCATCCGAGCCAGAGGACAAACAGTCCGATAACGGCAAGTGACATGTTGTGGCCGAGGATTGCTTTCGGCTTGCCGTCTTTACCGTATTTCCCGATACGGGGCCCAAGAATGATCGCCCCGGCCAATGCGGCCCAGCCTCCGACGGAGTGAACCACCGTGTCGCCGGCAAAGTCAAGAAAGCCAAGCTTGCTGAGCCAGCCGCCGCCCCAAATCCAATGTCCGACAACAGGGTAGATGAACAGAGTAAGTACGAATGAAAAAATAATGAAGGAGATATATTTGACACGCTCGGCAACCGCGCCGGAAACAATAGTGGCAGCCGTTCCGCAGAACACAAGCTGGAAGAAAAATTTGCCCCAGAACGGTACATTGGATGTCAGAGTACTATCGTAGAAAGACAGATCCGAAGAACCAAGGATCCACAAATGCTGAGTTCCGATAATCGAATTGTCCCCTCCGAACATGAGACCCCAACCCAGCAGAATGAAGCCCAGTGAGGATACGGCGAAGACGATAAAGTTCTTCGAGAGGATGTTGACGGTGTTTTTGGATCTTGCCATACCGGATTCCACCGCCGCAAACCCAAGGTTCATAAAGAAAACCAGTATCGCCGCGAGCAATACCCATAATGTATCAATAATCGTTACAGACATTTTTTACACCCCTTTTTATTACCTTGCGCCGAACAGCAGCTCGCCGTATACGGGAAACGGCCAGTGTTTTTCGGCTGTCAGGGTCTCCGCTTCATCTGCACAGGCACGCAGCTCCATCATTTTCGGCAGGATCTCGTCGCGGATCATGTTAGCCTCCTCCGTGATGTCACAGATTGTTTTCAGCTTTGCCATCGCAGTTTCCAGCGCGTCAGTTCTGTCCGCAATCTGATCTGTGAGGGAAGAAAGCTTTGTCACAAGCTTCTTCTCATATCCACAGCACATCGCTCCGTCCAGAGCCTTTTTCGCCGCGGCCGAAGCCGCGATTTCCGAAGCGTAGGACTCTACGGCGGGCAGAATCTCGCGGCGCGCCATATCGGTCATCGTCAGCGCCTCGATATTCACCGTTTTGCAGTAGTTTTCAAGCATGATTTCATATCGGGATTTTAACTCGGCCTCGGAGAACACACAGTGGCGGGTGAGCATCTCAACGTTCTTTTTATCCAGCAGCAGGGACATGCAGTCCGGCGTGGTACGCAGATTCAGCAGCCCCCGCTTTTCAGTGGCTTCCTTGATCCATGCGTCGTCATAACCGTTTCCGTTGAAGATGATACGCTTGTGGGCTGAGATCGTCTCACGGATCAGCGTTTGCAGCGCAGCGCCAAAATCCGCCGCACCCTCCAGCGCATCTGCAAACTGTTGCAGTGTTTCCGCCACAGCGCTGTCCAGCATGATGTTGGTGCAGGCGATGGAGTTGGCGCTTCCCAGCATACGGAACTCAAATTTGTTTCCGGTAAAGGCGAACGGCGAGGTGCGGTTCCGATCCGTGGTATCACGGGTAAACCGCGGCAACGTGTCTACTCCTAACTTCATCTGGGTCTTTTCGGCGGCGTTGTAGGGCGCGCCCGACTCGATGGCCTCAAGTACAGCTGTCAGCTCCTCGCCAAGGAAGATGGAAACCACGGCCGGCGGCGCCTCGTTAGCACCCAGGCGGTGATCGTTTCCCGCTGTCGCCACACTCAACCGCAACAAATCCTGATAGTCGTCCACGGCCTTGATGACCGCTGTGAGAAACAACAGAAACTGCGCGTTTTCATGGGGTGTGTCGCCGGGCGACAACAGGTTCACGCCGGTGTCGGTAGTCATGGACCAGTTGTTGTGCTTGCCGGAGCCGTTTACGCCGGCAAAGGGCTTTTCATGAAGCAGGCACACAAGGCCGTGTTTTTTGGCCACCTTCTGCATGATCTCCATGGTGAGCTGGTTGTGATCGGTGGCGATATTGGTGGTAGTGTAGATGGGCGCCAGCTCGTGCTGGGCCGGGGCAACCTCGTTGTGCTCCGTCTTGGCGAGGATACCCAGCTTCCACAGCTCCTCGTTCAGATCGGCCATAAATTCCGCTACGCGGGGTTTGATGGAGCCGAAGTAGTGGTCATCCAGCTCCTGTCCCTTGGGAGGCTTTGCGCCAAACAGCGTGCGTCCTGTGTAAATCAGGTCACGGCGTTTACCAAACATGACACTGTCCACAAGGAAGTACTCCTGTTCAGGCCCGACTGACGTGCGAACGCATTTTACATCGTCGTTGCCGAAAAGCTTCATGATCCGCATTGCTTGCTTGTTGAGCGCCTCCATGGAGCGCAGCAGCGGTGTTTTTTTATCCAGAGCTTCCCCGCTGTATGAGCAGAAAGCCGTGGGAATACAGAGCGTCTTGTCTTTAATAAAAGCGTAAGAGGTGGGGTCCCATGCGGTATACCCTCTGGCCTCGAAGGTGGCCCGCAAGCCGCCGGAGGGGAAACTCGACGCATCCGGCTCGCCCTTAATAAGCTCTTTACTGGAAAATTCCATGATTACGCCGCCGTCCGGCGAGGGTGTGATGAAGCTGTCGTGCTTTTCCGCAGTGATGCCCGTCATAGGCTGAAACCAGTGTGTAAAATGGGTGGCGCCCTTTTCTACTGCCCAGTCGCGCATGGCAGAGGCTACTGCGTCGGCAACCACCGGATTCAGCGGTTGCCCTTCTCCAATTGTTTGCTGCAGCGAATTGTATACATTGGCGGGGAGCCGCGCTTTCATTACTCTGTCGTTGAAGACCATGCTGCCAAAAAGCTCGGGAACGGTAGCCATAGATGTCACCCCTTCAAAAAATAGAAAAGAGACTCTGACGTCGGAAGGAAGCACTTCCGAGACGTCAACGTCTCTTAATGGCACACAGTATACCCCCATTTTTGCAAGTTGTCAATGTGAAAATTTCATTTTTACTAAATTTCATGATTGACAATCCACAGCATATGTTGTATTGTTAACTTGCATGAACGAGGATGTTCACCTGGGAAAGCTTCGCGCTTTTCCGGATGAACATCCTCGTTTTCTTGTTTTCTGAAAGGATATAGTGAAGATGAAACAACTGGAAGGCCAGATCAGAATCCCGTCCGGCTGTGCAATTTCAGCCGTTATTTCAAAAAACGGGCGGCGAATGACAGGCGAGAAAATTATTGAGAGCATGCGCCCGATGCACGACCGCTCCAACGGTTTGGGCGGCGGCTTTGCGGGATATGGTATATACCCGGAGTATCATGATTTTTTCGCGCTGCATGTTTTCTTCACCAATCCTGCATGCCGCGTCGAATGCGAGGCTTACCTGAAGGATAAGGTGGAAATCGTCAAGCAGGAATTCATCCATGTGCGCAAAACGTCCGGAATCACCGACGCGCCTATGATTCGCCGCTATTTTGTCGCGCCCATGCCCTATGCGCTGCAGGCCTCACAGATGGATGAAAAGGAATTCGTCGCCCGTATTGTCATGAAGATCAACACGGGGATCAAGGGCGCGTATGTTTTTTCCAGCGGTAAGAACATGGGGGTATTCAAGGCCGTCGGTTTTCCGGAGGATGTGGGCAGCTTTTATCGGCTTGATGAATATGAAGCCTACTGCTGGACAGCGCACGGCCGTTACCCGACCAACACCCCAGGCTGGTGGGGCGGCGCTCACCCCTTTGCACTTCTGGACTATGCAGTCGTACACAACGGCGAGATATCTTCCTATGACGCCAACCGGCGCTTTATGGAGATGTTCGGTTATAAATGCACGCTCCAGACCGATACGGAGGTCATTACCTATATCGCCGATTTTCTACTGCGGCGGCAGGGGCTGAATCTGACGGAGCTGTCCTCTGTGATTGCTGCCCCCTTCTGGAGCACCATAGCGGGTAAGTCTGAAGCTGAGAGGACTCGGCTTACTTATCTTCGCACAGTGTTTTCAAGCTTACTGGTAACCGGCCCGTTTTCAATCGTGCTGAGCTTCACCGGCGGCCTTTTGGCGCTGAACGACCGGCTGAAGCTCCGCTCCATGGTGGTGGGCGAAAAAGATGACAGAGTCTTAATTGCCAGCGAGGAGGCTGCGATCCGCGCCATGGAGCCGGACGCATCAAATATTTACGCTCCTGCCGGCGGAGAGCCGGTGATTGTCAGAGTGAAGGAGGGCTTGTTCTGATGGGTATCAGTTATATATATCCGGAATTCGAGGTCGTACGCAATGACAGCCGCTGCATCAGCTGTCGCGTCTGTGAGAGGCAATGCGCAAACGAGGTGCATTCATACGACGCCGAGCATCACATAATGCTCAGCGAAGAATCAAAATGCGTAGACTGTCAGCGCTGTGTTTCCCTCTGCCCCACAAAGGCTCTGAAGATCGTAAAGTCTGACTGCCGACTGCGGGAAAACGCCAACTGGGACAGCGATACCATCAAGGAGATATTCAAACAGGCGTCCAGCGGCGGCGTGCTGCTGTCCTCCATGGGGAACCCAAAACCGCTGCCCATCTATTGGGACAGACTACTGATAAACGCCTCGCAGGTGACAAACCCATCCATAGACCCTCTGCGGGAACCTATGGAGACCCGGGTGTTTCTTGGAAAGAAGCAATCCCGGATTCAGCGGGACGAGAAGGGCGAGTTGAAATGCGAGTTGCCGCCGCAGCTGGAGCTTTCCATACCGGTGATGTTCTCCGCCATGAGCTACGGCTCCATCAGTTACAATGCCCATGAGAGTCTTGCACGGGCCGCTGAGGCCGTGGGCATCTGTTATAACACCGGTGAGGGCGGGCTCCACGAGGACTTTTACCGCTACGGAGCCAACACCATAGTGCAGGTGGCATCCGGCCGCTTCGGCGTTCACAAGGAGTATCTGGAGGCAGGCGCGGCTATCGAGATCAAAATGGGACAGGGAGCCAAGCCCGGTATCGGCGGGCATTTGCCCGGCGGCAAGATCGTGGGCGACGTGTCCCGCACGAGGATGATACCTGAGGGCTCCGACGCCATCTCTCCAGCACCGCACCACGACATCTATTCCATCGAGGACCTGCGGCAGCTTGTCTACTCCCTCAAGGAAGCAACGGAGTACAGAAAGCCGGTCATTGTTAAAGTGGCTGCCGTCCACAACATTGCGGCCATCGCCAGCGGCATCGCCCGCAGCGGCGCGGACATCATCGCCGTGGACGGCTTCCGCGGCGGCACGGGTGCCGCGCCCACAAGGATACGGGATAACGTGGGCATACCCATCGAGCTGGCGCTGGCGGCGGTGGACCAGCGGCTCCGTGACGAGGGCATCCGCAACGATGTGTCTCTGGTGGTCGGAGGCAGTATCCGCTCCTCTGCAGATGTGGTGAAAGCGCTGGCGCTGGGCGCTGACGCCTGCTATATCGCCACCGCCGCACTTTTAGCATTGGGCTGCCACCTCTGCCGCACCTGTCAGAGCGGCAAGTGTAACTGGGGCATCGCCACGCAGAAGCCGGAACTTGTCAAACGTCTGAACCCGGATATGGGCAGTGAGCGGCTTATTAACCTTATGACAGCCTGGCAGCACGAGATCAAGGAGCTGATGGGCGGTATGGGAATCAACTCCATTGAGGCTCTGCGCGGGAACCGGGCGATGCTGCGCGGTGTGGGCTTAAACGGAAAGGAGCTTGAGATACTCGGTGTCTCACATGCTGGAGAATGAAACGAGTTTATGTGGATGAAAGGTGGTGCCTCGGCTGCCACCTGTGCGAATTCAACTGTGCTTTTGCCAATTCCGGAAAGTCAGATATGGCGTGGGCGCTGAAAAATGTGGATATCCATCCGAGAATTCGGATAGAGGGCAATGAAAAGATAACCTACGCGGTATCCTGCCGCCACTGTGAGGACCCGCTCTGCGTAAAAAGCTGCATTTCCGGCGCTCTGTCAAAGGGTGCGGATGGAGCGGTGCGTATCAACCGCATGAAATGCGTGAGCTGCTGTACCTGCATCCTTGTTTGTCCCTACGGGGCGTTGGCGGCTGGCGGTGACGGCATCATGCAGAAATGCGAGCTCTGTCTGTCAAACGTCTGCGGCGCGCCGGCCTGTGTCAACGGCTGCCCCAACAGGGCGATCATTTATGAAGAAAGGTGAGGCTTGATGAAACAGTATGTCATCATAGGCAACGGCATTGCCGCCGCCGGTATTATCGAGGGTATCCGCAGCATCGATACGGATGGCTCGGTAACAGTAATTTCCGGCGAAAAGTATCCCGTGTATTGCCGCCCCCTCATCTCATACTATCTCGAGGGGAAAACGGCGCTTGATCATATGGGCTACCGGCCGGAGGATTTCTACGAAAAAAGCGGCTGTACCGTGCTGTATGGAAAACGGGCTGAGAGAATAGACCCCGCCCTAAAGACTGTCTCGCTTGACGACGGCGCGCTTCTGCCATACGACAGCCTCTGTGCCGCCGTGGGCTCAGAGCCCTTTATTCCGGGATTTGAAGGGCTGGATACGGTGAACGATAAGTTCACCTTCATGACGCTGGACGATGCTCTGTCGCTGGAGCGTGCGGTATCGGAACGCTCCCATGTGCTCATTGTCGGCGCAGGACTCACCGGACTCAAATGCGCAGAAGGGCTGGCGGGCAGGGCAAAGAGCATTACAGTCTGTGACCTGGCTAAACGCGTGCTTCCCAGCATTCTCGACGACGAAACCGCGGCAATGGTTCAAAAGCGGCTGGAAAAGCACACTATGAAATTCCTTCTCGGCGACTGTGTGGCGCGGTTCGATGGCCAAACGGCGTATATGGAAAGCGGGCAGACGATAGAGTTTGACGTGCTTGTCCTCGCCGTTGGCGTGCGTCCCAATACGGCGCTCATCAAGGACGCCGGAGGCGGCGTAGGCCGCGGGGTTCAGGTCGATACGAGCATGGCCACGACCTTGCCGGATATCTATGCCGCCGGAGACTGTACAGAGTGCGTCGATGTTTCCTCGGGCGTGAGTAAAGTGCTGGCCATTATGCCCAACGCATATATGCAGGGGAAATGCGCCGGAATCAACATGGCGGGAGGCGGCGCGCTGTTCGATTATGGAATAGCGATGAACTCCACTGGTCTTTTCGGCATGCATATCATGACCGCCGGCTCCTATCCCTCCGAAGACGAGGGCGGCAGCGTCTATGAAGAAAGGACGGATAGCACGCTCAAGCGCCTGTTTGTCAGGGACGGAAAACTGACAGGCTTTATGCTGATAGGATGTATCGAACGGGCCGGAATCTACACAAGACTCATTCGTGAACAGATCCCTCTTTGTACATTTGATTTTGATATGATAAAGAAAGCGCCATCCTTGTTCTCGCTGGGGAACGAATACCGTAGAAAAATTCTCGGAGGTGTAGTATAATTATGGAAATAGACGCAACGGCTCTTAGCCATACCGCACTGAACGAGGCGATACGTCGCACCGGAGGAGAGGCTGAAATCAGCGGGTGCCTTGGCCAACGCTTCATTGGCGCTGGAATGTCAAACCGGAAGATCCGGATCGCCGGTGTTCCCGGGAATGCCATGGGCGCCTACCTGAACGGCGCCTATATCGAAACGCTTGGAAACGCACAGGATGCGGCGGGCGATACGATGAACGCAGGGACCATTGTCGTACGTGGAGATATCGGCGATACCGCAGGCTACGCCATGCGCGGCGGCGAGATCTATGTGCGGGGCAGCGCCGGATACCGCACTGGTATCCATATGAAGGCCTATCGGGAGATGCTCCCGGTCATTGTGATCGGCGGAAAGGCCGGCAGCTTTCTGGGCGAGTACCAGGCGGGAGGGCTCATCATCGTATTGGGGCTTCAAATACATGGAGATCGTATCGCCGGCGATTTCCCGTGCACCGGCATGCACGGCGGAAAAATGTATCTTCGCTCCGACTGCGCCGACATCGTGTTTCCCGAACAGGTAACCGCGCGACCGGCGTCCGGCGAGGACAAATCAGAAGTACTTCCATATATCGCAAAATATTGCACATTGTTTGATTACAACGTCGATGCGGTCATGGACGCGCACTTTACAGTGATCACCCCGGACAGCAGAAACCCATATAAACAGATGTATGTTGCAAACTGATAGAAAGCAGGTCGGAACATGAAATATACCATTGACGAGGTCATGCAATACGTAAAGGAAGAGGATGTGAAGTTCATCCGTCTTGCCTTCTGCGACGTGTTCGGCCGGCAGAAAAATATTGCCGTCATGCCGGGGGAGCTTCAGAGGGTGTTTGACAGCGGCATCGCGTTCGACGCTTCCGCCATCTCCGGGTTCGGCGGCGAGGTGCGTTCCGACCTGTTCCTGCGTCCGGACCCCTCCACGCTGGCAAGGCTTCCATGGCGGCCGGAAAACGGACGCGTGGTGCGCATGTTCTGTGATATTACACACCCGGATGGCAGCGCCTTTCAGTCGGACACCCGCGGTATCCTGAAGGAAGCCGTTGCGACTGCAAAAAAAGGGGGCTTCTCCTTTTTCTTTGGCTCGGAGATGGAGTTCTATCTTTTCAAGACGGATGCGGACGGCAAGCCGACCGATGAACCACACGACGAGGCGAGCTACATGGATATTGCGCCGGACGACAAGGGTGAAAACGTCCGCCGCGAGATCTGTCTCACACTGGAGCAGATGGGAATCCAACCTGAAAGCTCCCATCATGAGGAGGGTCCCGGCCAAAATGAAATAGACTTTCGCTTTTCCGACCCGCTAACCGCAGCGGATAATGCGATTACCTTCCGTGCTGTTGTTAAGGCTATCGCCGCGCGTAATGGACTGTGGGCGGACTTTTCTCCAAAGCCCATGAAGAATCAACCCGGAAGCGGGATGCACATCAATATTTCAGCGCACAAAAGTGGCCAACCGGGGCTTTTGCCCTATCTCGTTTCGGGTATTCTGGAAAAAGCTTATGAAGCAACCGTGTTTCTAAACCCCAATAAGAGTTCCTATGACAGGCTGGGCAATCACAAGGCGCCTGGATATATCACATGGTCCTCTGAAAACCGCTCCCAGCTTATCCGGATCCCCGCGGCAGAGGGAGAGTACCGGCGTGTGGAACTGCGCTCCGCCGATGCGACAGCGAACCCCTATCTGGCATTTGCCCTTCTCATCCATGCCGGTCTTTACGGCATTGAGAACAGGCTCTCTGTTCCTAAAAGCGCCGATCTGAATCTCTACACCGTCCCCGTTGATAAATTAAAGGAGTATCGTAAGCTTCCGGCCTCGCTCGAGGAAGCTATGCTGGCTGCGGCGGAGAGCGGCTTCATCCATGAACACCTGCCTGAAGCCGTGATAGACGCCTATTGCCGCAGATGAATCCTGTATACCGGAACTGTGAAAGGAAGTGAGCGGGCATGGTTTTTCAGGAGCGCACCTACAGCGTCCTTGTGGTCTCTTCCTCCGAAAAATTCAATGCCACGACCGCGACCCTGCTCCCGGTAACGGACTTTTATCCGGTCACACTGGCAAAAAGCGTGAGTGAGGCACAGCGCAAACTGCTGGAGAGAGCTTATGATATCGTCATCGTCAACGCGCCGCTGCCGGACGACTTCGGTATGCGTCTGGCGATCGACGTCTGTGCCAGCAGCGACGCCGGTGTTTTGCTGCTGGTAAAAAGCGAGTTGTATAACGACGTGTATGCCAAGGTCGTGGAATACGGCGTGATGACACTGTCAAAGCCAACATCGGTCCAGTTGGTCGCTCAGACGCTGAGGGGACTATGTGCTACCAGAGAACGGATGCGCCGAATGGAAGAAAAGCAGAAAACCGTGGAGGAAAAAATCGAGGAGCTTCGGCTTGTGAACCGGGCGAAATGGCTGCTGATAGAATGTCTGAATATGTCGGAGACCGACGCGCACCGCTATATTGAGAAGCAGTCGATGGATCTTCGAGTTCCCAAGCGCGAGGTCGCTGAAAATATTATTAAAACATATAAATAACTCGGCATTTGTATCTGCAGGAGGGGTCTTTATGACGAAATTTATCTTTGTGACCGGAGGTGTGGTCTCCGGGCTTGGTAAGGGCATCACAGCTGCGTCACTGGGGCGGCTCTTGAAGGCACGCGGACTTAAGGTCGCGGCGCAGAAGCTGGACCCTTACGTCAATGTCGATCCCGGGACGATGAGTCCTTATCAGCACGGCGAGGTATATGTGACTGAGGACGGCGTTGAGACGGATCTTGATCTGGGCCATTATGAAAGGTTCATCGACGAGGACCTTAACAAATATTCCAACCTCACTACCGGCAAGGTCTATTCCAACGTCATTCAGAAGGAGCGCAGGGGTGAATACCTTGGAAAGACGGTGCAGACCATCCCCCACATTACGGATGAGATCAAACGCTTTATTTACAGTCTCGGCGAGCAGACATGTGCGGATGTCGTCATTACGGAGGTTGGCGGTACCATCGGCGATATTGAAAGCCAGCCATTCATCGAGGCGATCCGGCAAATCGGTCACGAAGCAGGGCGCGAAAACGCCATCTATCTTCATGTAACGCTGGTGCCTTATCTCAAAGCCTCAGGAGAACACAAGTCCAAGCCGACGCAGCATTCCGTCAAGGAGCTGCAGGGACTGGGTATATCTCCGGACCTCATTATCCTGCGCTGCGATGAACCGATAACCGATGGAGGTATTTTTCATAAGATATCCGATTTCTGTAATGTGGAGCCGGACTGTGTCATTGAAAATCTGACGCTGCCTGTGCTCTACGAGGCGCCACTCTATCTGGAAAGGGCTCAGCTTTCCGCTGTTGTCTGCCGGAAGCTGGGCCTGCAAACCACCGCTCCCGAGCTTCGGAGCTGGATGGACATGGTGTCGCGGATCAAGACCAGCAAGCGAAGTGTTAAGCTCGGCCTTGTCGGAAAATATGTACAACTGCATGACGCATATCTCTCCGTCGCTGAAGCGCTTCGGCATGCGGGTTATCAGCTGGGCACAAAAGTGGAGATCAGCTGGATTGATTCGGAGACCGTTACGGAGGACAAGTGTGAACAGACACTGGCGGGTCTTAACGGCATTATCGTACCCGGAGGATTCGGCGATCGGGGAATCGAGGGCATGATCCTTGCCGCACGGTATGCCAGAGAGCGCAAAATCCCCTATTTTGGTATCTGCCTTGGCATGCAGGTCGCTGTCATCGAGTTTTCCCGGAATGCTGCGGGGATCACCGGCGCGAATTCCGGCGAATTCGCGGTTGACTGCCCGCATAAGGTCATTGACTTTATGTCCGGGCAAAACAACGAGATCGATAAAGGCGGTACACTCCGTCTTGGCAGCTATCCCTGCCGCATCGTTCCGGGAACAGTGATGGCGGCCTGCTACGGAGAAACGCTGATACACGAGCGCCACCGCCACCGTTATGAATTCAACAACAATTATCGCGCCGCGCTGGAGCTGGCAGGCTTGACGCTCAGCGGCCTCTCGCCGGACGGCAGTCTGGTGGAAACAGTGGAGTTGAAAGGACACCCTTTTTTTGTCGGAGTTCAGTATCATCCGGAATTCAAGAGCCGTCCAAACAAGCCTCATCCTCTTTTTCTCGGCTTTCTGTCGGCAGTGTTGAACAGAAGCGAGGGATGACATACAAAGCATTTCATAGTATCTCCGAGGCTCCCTGCCCCGCGGTTGATTCATAGAAGGACGGTTCGTAACCGATCTGTTTTGTGTATTCGTTTTTGATGATG
>JAAYBH010000018.1 GCA_012718935.1 Clostridiales bacterium | reverse complement strand
GCTGCGGCGTCCGTCTTTGTCATCGTGTTGTTTTATTCTACTGTCACTGATTTTGCGAGATTACGGGGTTTATCGATACTGCAGCCCCGCGCGAGGGCCACATAGTAGGCGAAAAGCTGCATCGGGACAACGGCCAGGGAGGGGAGCAGAATCTCATGAATATCCGGAATCAGCACAATTTCGTCGGAGGCGTGGGCGACATGCGCTTTTCCGCTCACTGTTGTCAGGGTTAGAATTTCGGCGCCGCGGGATTTGACTTCGACGATGTTGCTGACGGTTTTATCTATCAGCCTGAAATAAGATGCCATGGCAATAACAAGCGTGCCTTCTTCGATCAGCGAGATGGTGCCGTGCTTGAGCTCACCGGCGGCGTAAGCGTCGGAATGGATATACGATATTTCCTTGAGCTTGAGTGACGCTTCAAGAGTCAGTGCATAGTCAATGTTGCGACCGATGAAAAAAATATTATCCTTGTTGAAGAAGATCGACGCCAGGTATTGGACATTTTCCTTGTTTTGAAGAATTTCTTCAAGCTTGGCAGGAAGCGCTGACAGTCCGCCGACAATAGCGGTGTAGTCTTCACATGTAATTGTGCCGCGCAAATCGGCCAGGAAAAGTGCGATAAGATATGTCACAGCAAGCTGCGTGCTGTAGGCCTTTGTCGTGGCGACGGCGATCTCCGGACCCGCCCATGTGTAAAGGACATCATCCGATTCGGCGGCGATGACGCTGCCTACGACATTGACAATGGAGAGTACGCGCGCGCCAAGCCTTTTAGCCTCGCGCATCGCGGCGATCGTGTCCGCCGTCGTGCCGGACTGGCTGATGCAGATAACAAGTGTATTTTTATCCGCCAGAGGTGAAGAATACCGGAATTCTGATGCCAATACCGCTTCAACCGGAATGCGCGCAAGCTTTTCTATATTGTATTTGGCGACGATGCCCACGTGGTAGGCCGAGCCGCAGCCGATGATGTAGATTTTTTTCAGACTGTTGACGTAATCCGGTTCCAAAATAATGTCATCCAGAACGACCCTTCCGTTTTGAAGCCGCGGCGACAGCGTCTTGCGAACCGCTTCGGGCTGTTCCATGATTTCCTTGAACATGAAATGCTCGTATCCGCCTTTTTCGGCAGCAGAAATATCCCAGTCGATACGTGCCGGTTCCCTGATTATTTCATCAAGCTCGCAATTGAATATTTTGATGTCTGTCGGCGTTATCATGGCTATCTCATCGTCAGCCAGATAACAGACGTCCCGGGTATGCGTGAGGATGGCTGCCACGTCGGAAGCAAGGAAGTTCCCGTCCTTACCGATACCGAGGATCAGCGGGCTTTCCTTTCTTGTGGCCAGCAGCAGGTCGGGATAGTCCTCGCAAACGATACCCAGCGCATAGGAGCCCTCCATTCGCCGCGCCGCTTCCGAGACGGCTTTCAGGATATCGCCTTTATAATAAAATTGAATGAGGTTGACGGCAACCTCCGTATCGGTCTCTGATTTGAAATCGAAGCCTTTGGCTATCAGCATTTCCCTGAGCTTCTGGTAGTTCTCAATGATACCGTTATGTACGAGAGCAATCTTGCCGGTGCTGCTGACGTGCGGGTGCGCGTTTTCGTCTGACGGCTTTCCGTGGGTGGCCCAGCGCGTATGGCCGACGCCGGTATGTCCTTTCATCAGACTTCCGCCGCCGATTTTTTCGCTCAGAGCGTCCACGTAGCCTTTGGCTTTGCATAAAGAGAGTTCGCCGTCCCGGTTGATCACTATGCCGGCCGAGTCATAACCTCTGTACTCAAGGCGTTTGAGCCCTTCCAGCATGATGGGCGCGGCTTCCTGCTTTCCCGTATATCCGACAATTCCGCACATAGAAATACCTCCATGAGTAAAGCATGAGCGCGTGCTCCCGCGCATCGGCTCCTTTAGATAAGCTCAACAATCCTTGAAACGGCTTCCTTGGTCGCCTCGACATCACCGAACGCCGTAACGCGGATGAAGCCCTCGCCGGAGGGGCCGAAACCGGCGCCCGGCGTCGTGACGACGCAGGCTTTTTTAAGAAGGAGGTCAAAAAAGTCCCAGGACGGCGTACCATTCGGCGTCTTCGCCCAGATGTACGGCGCGTTCACGCCTCCGTAAGCAGTAATGCCGGCTCTGGCAAAACCTTCCCGGATAATCGTCGCGTTATTAAGGTAATAAGCGATCGTCGCTTTTGTCTGCTTCCGGCCGTCTTCGGTATAGATGGCCTCGGCCGCGCGCTGGATGACGTAAGCCGTCCCGTTGTATTTTGTGTTCTGGCGGCGCATCCAGAGCGACTTAAGCGAAACACCTCCGCGGACAAGGGCATTCGGAAAGACAGTGTAGGCGCAGCGTGTGCCGGTGAAGCCCGCTGTCTTTGAAAAACTGCGGAACTCGATGGCACACGTATCGGCGCCCGGTATCTCGTAGATGCTGCGGGGGAGCGAAGGATCGGTGACATAAGCTTCGTATGCGGAGTCAAACAGGATGACGGAGCCGTGACTGTTGGCGTAATCAACCCAAACCTTCAGCTGCTCCCTTGTGGCTGCCGCGCCTGTAGGGTTGTTGGGAGAGCAGATATAGATGATATCCGGGACCTTGTTTGGCAGCTCCGGGAAGAAGCCGTTGGCTTCGGTGCAGGGGAGATAGACAAGGTCGGACCATTTACCGTCGCTGCAGAGCTCGCCGGCCCTGCCGAACATAACGTTTGTGTCCACATAGACGGGGTAGACGGGATCACAGACGGCCACGACATTATCGGCGGAGAAGATATCACCGATGTTGCCGCAGTCGCTCTTTGCACCGTCGGAGACGCAGATCTCTCCTGGAGTGATATTGATGCCGCGGGCTTTATAATCGTGCTCCGAGATGGCGTTTCTGAGGAAATCATAGCCGGCGGAATCGTCCATATAGCCTCTGAAGGTCTTTTTGTCAGCCATTTCCTCAGTCGCCTTATGCATTGCTTCAATGACGGCGGGACACAGCGGCTGTGTCACGTCCCCGATACCGAGACGGATGAGGGGCCTCGGCGGGTTTTCGGCGGCAAATGCCTTGACACGCCGTGATATCTCGGGAAAAAGATATCCTCCGGGAAGCTTCAGATAGTTTTCGTTTACTTTGACCATGCTCGTGCTCCTTTGTTTTATTCGCTCATAATGAAATGCAGGAAATTTTCATAGTGGTCGCCGCCCTCGGCGGCCCCTACGATATTCTATATCTCGCCGTCGAAGACGAATTCGGCGGAGCCTGAGAGGTAGACGTGATTATTGATCTCGTTCCAGTCGATATGGAGCTCGCCGCCGGAGAGGAGGAGCTTGGCGCGGCGGCGGGATTTGTTGTTGAGGACAGAGGCCACGAGTGCGGCGCATGCGCCGGTGCCGCAGGCCAGGGTTTCGCCGCTGCCGCGTTCCCAGACACGCATTTTCAGTGTTTTATCATCGATGCGCTGCACGAATTCAATATTGGCACGTTCCGGGAATATCGGATGGTTTTCAAGTGGGGGACCGATCCGCGGCAGATCGAGAGCGGCTGTGTCGTCGACAAATATGACACCGTGGGGATTTCCCATAGAGACGCAGGTCATCATGTATGTAAGATCGCCGGCCGTCACCGGCTGGTTGATAAATTCGGGTGACTCTGACAGGACGGGAATATCGGCGGCGTGAATGACCGGCTCACCCATGTCGACACGGATAGTTTTTACGACGCCATTTTCAATTTGAAGCTGCAGTTTTTTAATACCGGACAGCGTTTCAACCATAATCTCCGTCTTGTCCGTCAGGTGCCGTTCGTAGACATATTTTCCGATACAGCGGATGCCGTTGCCGCACATTTTGCCTTCCGAACCGTCGGCATTGAACATCCGCATTTTAAAGTCAGCCTCATCGGAGGGGCAGATCAATATGATACCGTCGGCTCCGACGCCGAAATGCCGGTCGGACAATTCGACAGCGAGGGGCACGGGCTCCACAATCGTTTCCTCAAAGCAGTTGATGTAGATATAGTCGTTCCCTGTTCCATGCATTTTTGTGAATTTCATTTTAATATCTCCTCTTCTCAAAAACCTTGCTCTGAAAGACTGTTATAACAAGAGCCACACAGGCAATACTATTCAAAAACGACGATTGGCGTGATAAAATGGCGATTGCCATATTCCGGACCCTTATTTTATATGTGGTCATCATCATATCGCTGAGAATCATGGGGAAACGGCAGATCGGAGAGCTGGAGCCGGCCGAACTCGTTGTTGCCGTACTCATTTCAGACCTGGCGGCGCACCCCCTGCAGGATATCGGAACCCCATTGCTGTACGGGCTGATCCCTGTTTTGACACTCCTGTGCTGCGAGGTGCTCATGTCAGGATTTATTGTAAAAAGCATAAAGTTCAGGAAATTTATATGCGGGAAACCGAGCTTGATCATCCATGGAGGAAAAATTATCCAGAGGGAGATGAAAATTAACAGATTTACCCTGGATGAGCTCTCGGAACAGCTGAGAAAAAAGGATATATACGATATCAGCACCGTCAAGTTTGCCATTCTTGAGACAGACGGCTCCCTCTCTACGCTTCTGTACACGGATCAGCTGCCGCTGACACCGAAACAAATGAATATTCAGGTGGATAATGCCGGTTATCCCGTCATCATCGTCAATGAAGGAAGAGTTCTCTCGGATAACCTGAATTTAATGGGGTTTAACGATATCTGGCTCAAAAGGCAGCTTTCCCAAAGAAACGTGAGCGATGTCAGCGACGTTTATCTGATGACGGCCGATGAGAGCGGCAGTATTTATTTTTTGCCAAAGGACCGGAATGCATGAAAAAGGAGATTATTATCGGTTGTCTTCTCGTCATCATGCTGGCGGCGGCGTTTGTTAATATCCATTATCTGAATAAGCTGACGGATGATATCACACATCTCATTGAAGAATCCGGAGCATATGCTGAAAAGAGCGATTGGGTCCAGGCGGAACAAAAGGCGGAGGAAGCGGCGAAGCGATGGTCAGACAGCGAGTCCTACACACATTTGGTACTCCGTCACTCGGAGCTTGAATCGACCACAGACGCTATTTATGGTTATATGGAGCGGATTTACGCAAGGGAGAAAGAGAGCGCCAAAGGCGCAGCTCAGGCTGCCATATCCAGATTGAAGAGCATCTCTTCGATTGAAAAGATCAAGCCGGGGAGTATATTCTGATTGATTATTTGTCGATCAGCAGCTTGTTCAATTCCTCCATAAAGGTATTGAGGTCTTTGAATTGCCTGTACACCGATGCAAATCGGACATAGGCGACTTCGTCAAGCGGCTTGAGTTTCCTCATGACGAGCTCGCCGATGGACGATGAATCAACCTCGCGTTCCAGTGAATTCTGAAGCTCCTGCTCGATCTCGTCGACGGCCTTCTGCAGGTCGGCCAATGCGACAGGGCGCTTTTCACAAGCCCGGAGCATGCCGTTTAAAACCTTCATTTTATCAAAGGTCTGGCGGCTGCCGTCTTTCTTAATCACAATCAACGGTACGCGCTCCATGATTTCGTAAGTTGTAAATCTCTTCTGGCAGGATAGGCACTCGCGGCGGCGGCGGATTGTCGCACCCTCCTCGGCTGGTCTTGAATCGATAACCCGGCTTTCAGAATAACCGCAATATGGGCATTTCATAACGAAGCCTCCGATCTTTCTGTCGTATTCCGAATTGACCTGACAATAAAATGATTACTATTATATCATATACACAAGATATTGTGTATAAAAAAAAGTATGGGGATGCAAAAATTACGATGCAATCCATACCTTTTTTTATTTATTTTGTCAGTAATTAGTTAGTCGGCACACAGCCAGTCGTCCACGACATCTGATACGGTGACCGGTGTGACAAGATGGTCGGCAAGCTTATTGACGAGCTCGAGAATGCGTGATCTGCTGAATGTCACGTTGGAAATAACAGAGGTTTCTCCGCTTTCGATGATTGTGACGCCGACGCCGTATGATTCCAGGAGGATACCGGCGGCGTCATCGGTAAGATCGTCTATTGTGATATAAAATACGAGTGTTTGCTCCTGGGCCTCTCCCGGACAAAAACCTTTTCTGCATATTTCCATTTGTCGCATTCGTACCTCTCCTGTCATTTTATAGCTGGGTCCATGGGAATTATTACATAATAATTCAGGCAATACCACAGGAATATTTCGCATTATATGACACGATTCGACAAACGTACAACATATAGTAAGAAAAACTTCAAGGACATTCTATTACTGGATGGTTAGCAAAAACAGGTATTAATCTTCTGGAATATTGCTGAAAAGCATAAAGCAAAGCTCGCGGAAAGCGGTCCGGGTATACAGGACGTTCAGAACATCGAGCAGACCGTTTGCAGAAAGGCGTTCCGGCAGTTCCATATGTCTGAGCAGCTTCAGCCGGCGTTCGGCGCTGCCCGCCGTACCGGAGAGACCAAGGGTATACATATCCGATTTTGTGATTGGATCCGTGGCCTGAACGAAACTGCTCTCCTCCTCGAAGGTGGCGCCGGCCCGCGACAGAGCGCCAATAATCACATCGCGGTCCATGCCCTCCACACCGAGCTTGCCCTCCTTCGACGGCGTCCGCTTGCGTTTTTCGCGACCCTTAATATCGGGAATATATGCGTGCTTTACAAATTTGTTATCCAGCAAACCCTTCAAATAGCCGCGGATCATAAAGCCTGCGCCGTCGTTATCGGTCAGAATGATCAGTCCGCGTTTTTCTGCCAGCCTTTTCAGCAGGTCTGCTTTTTCCGAGTCATTGTAAATACCGAAACCCGAGGTTTCAATGACGAGGGCGTCTACAGCCTGGCTGACTGTATTTTTATCATATCGCCCTTCGACGACGATGACCTCCTTAACCTTCAACATGAATCCGCCCTCCGTTTGCTTCCTGCAAGACGCAGAAGGAGCTCGGTGAGCAGATTTTCCGCGTCGCTGCCTTGATTCATGCGGCATGCCGCCTCCGCGCTTAAGATAACAGATCGGCGGCAGTCCTCAAGCGTCGTTTTTCTGGCGCTTGCCATCAGGCGGCGCGCTTGAAAATCAAAACGTATACCGCACAAAGCCATCAGAGACTTATCACCGAGGCCGCTTTCATATATCAGCCGGGCCGCCATCAGCTGCCTGAGCTTTAACGATATGGCGTAAATCAGCTTGTGCGGCGGTTCGCGCATGCTCAGAAGGTCAAACAATACCGCTGACGCTGCGTTCCAGTCGCTGTCGGCGATATGATCCGTCAGTTTCCAGGAAACAGCGTCAAGCACCGGTGTCACCAGCGCGTCAATATGCGCGCGTGTGACAGCGGTTTCTTTTGTATAGGAGCACACTTTTTCAATCTCGATGTTCAGCCGCGTCATCAGTCCGCCGGTGATAAACGCGAGATATTCCGACGTCGGCGTGTCGATGCTTTTCCCGGCCTCGGAAAAATGCGTCTTGATCCATTTAATCAGCCTGGAAGGATCCTGAACGCTGAATTCAACGACACTTGCTTCTTTTTTGAGAAATCCCGCGAGCTTTTGGCGTCCATCCGGGTGATACTCTAAGATATCATAAACAAAGATCAGACAGATATAGTCGGGCAGATCGGCCAGGACGTCCAGGAGCTTCTGCTTTGTCTCCTCATTGGCCTTGAAAATATCGAAGTCACGGACTTCAACTAAGGTGCGCTCGGCAAATGCCGGCAACATATCGCAGGCGGCGGATAGCTCGTCAACGCTGATGTTGCCCTCGAAGCGTTTATAATTAAATTCCGCAAAATCATCTCCCACAAGAATCTTTCGAATCTGAGTCAGATAGTGCTCCAGCAGATATTTTTCTTCACCGTGGAAAACGTAC
This sequence comes from Clostridiales bacterium, assembly GCA_012718935.1. Taxonomy (GTDB): domain Bacteria; phylum Bacillota; class Clostridia; order Oscillospirales; family Oscillospiraceae; genus Sporobacter. The sequence goes on along the minus strand of JAAYBH010000018.1, from coordinate 31,181 downwards.
AATCGGCCGAGCTTCCCGCTGCTGACCGATAATTTCAGAGCATCAAAATCAGAAGTATCAATTTTTTCGTTCGCCATGTGTGAACACCTTTCGTTGATCTTACCAGCCGTTTATTGTTATGCTGCCGGCCTGATCCGTCCTATAAACCATTATACCATCGAGGGCAAGTCTTTCCAGTGTCTCCCGGGACGGGTGGCCGTATTTATTATACCCGACGGACACAAGGGCTGTCTCGGGTTTGACAGTAAGGAGCAGTTCAGGCGACGTTGAATTCCCTGATCCGTGATGGCCCGTCACAAGGAGCTCGATATCCGGCAGCTGCTCTGCAGCGATGAGCCTGCGCTCACCCTCCGCGCTCATATCGCCTGTGATCAGAGCGTCAAATCCGTTCTCGGAGCAGAGAACCGAGAGGCCGCGCTCATTTTCGCCGACGCCTTCCGGCGGAGCATATAATGTGAGCACGGCATTGTTAAACGATACGGTCATATTTTCAGTCACCTGTATAACTGAAATTCCTTTTTCCCGCGCGAGCCCGAAAATTTCTTCCGGAAGCGTTCCGTCGCTTTGGTCAGGAGCCGGGAGAGCGATGGCAGAGACGTTGACCTGTTCCAAAAGCTCAATGACGCCATTGGTGTGGTCCGAGTGATAGTGCGTTAAAATCAAGAGGTTAATGCCGGTCCGTCCGCGGCTCTGCAGGTATTTCACTGCAATATCGGCCGAATCCTTCCCGCTGGAGCTGCCGCAGTCAACGACGGCTGTGCACTTTCCGGACGTCACAACGAGAGCCTGTCCCTGACCCACATCAAGGGCTGTCAGCGAAAGATGATGGCTGCAGGAGAATAGGGAAGTCATCACCAGAATAAAGCACAGGGAAACGACAGACAGGCACACCGGATAAAGCAGCTGCCTGCGGCCGATGTGCCATATCACAAGGGCGACGAGCAGCAGATAAATGTAGACAAGCCATATAACAACCGCTGGATTTTCAGTATAAACTGAGGCAAAAGGTACCTGGGAAAATGCCTCTATTGTTTTCAAAATGAAATCCACCGGCAGGCCGACGGCAAAAGCCAGTACGGCACCGGCAGGCGCGTAAATAAAACCGCAAACGACGGCGACGATTCCGCCGCAGAAAGCGAGTGTGACCGCCCACAGAATAATAAGGTTCGTCAGCGGCGTTATCAGCGAGACGGCGCCGAAATGCAGAGCAGTCAGCGGGACGGTCAGAGCGAGGGCACCGATTGTTGTGGAAAAGCTACCGATGATGAGACGAAGCGGTTTTCTGAGCAGGGTATAATGATAGATTCGTCTTTCCCGAAGAGGCTCGTCCAGGGCGGTGAATATCTTTTCCGAAAACAACAGGATACCGAGAGTTGCGGCAAACGACAGATGCAGACCGGCGCTGACGGCGGCGAAAGGGTTGAATAACAGTATGAGCACCAGCGACGCCGAAAGCGAAGTGACGGGATCGCTTTCACGTTTGAAAACCGGTGCGATCAGCAGGAAAATCTGCATGATCCCGGCCCGGACGACCGGCGGCATGAAGCCGACGACAGCCATGAAGAGAACAATGACAGGAATGCCCACAGCAGTCAGCACACGTTTCTTCTTGATAAAAAGACCGAGGAAGCCCATCAAAAATGCAATATTCATGCCCGAGACAGCGACAATATGGGATGTGCCCGTCGTCTGCAGCGAGGATGACAGGGCAGGGTCCTTCGAAATGCTGGCTGTATCACCCAGGAGAAGCGCCCGTATCAGCACGGCCGTATTTTCCGGAAAAATCGTGTCGATCATACGCGCCAGCGCAGACGACAGACGGATCGGGAAATATGCTGCCGGCTCGGAAGCGTCCGTCACTTCAAGTTCACCCTTGACGCTGGCAAGCAGATAGATGCCCCTTGAGACAAACGTGTCGGTCTGTTCGCCGTACATCGTATCGGCGATTCTGAAGGCAGCGGTAAACCGGACAGTGTTGCCCGGCGTCATGTAAGGCACACCGCCGAAGATATATATCTGCGTTTTGACCGGGAACGCGCCGTCAATTCTGACGCTGACGAGTGCTTTTGAACCGTAATCAGTCGAGACGGGTTCACCGCAGACGACGGCAAATACAGTTTCTGTCTTGCCGTTCAGCTTTTCCGCCGGTTTATAGAAGACTGTCGCATATGTAAAAGACCAGATAAAGCCGGCGGATAGGCCAAGGCAAATCAGCAGAATTCTCAGCCGCGTACAGCCATTGAAAAACAGGCCGATAAGCGCCAGAGCTGCGAAAACGACGCAGCAGAAGACGAGACATGACGCAGGCACAAGGTATTGCGCCAAAAAAACCGCCGCCGAAAACGAAAGGGCCGCTGTCGCCAGCTTTCTAATTTTTAACGCCCCCTCTTTCGTCAGACTCCCGCTGCCAGGCTATCTGAATGTTACCATTATGGCAATTTATTGTAAAGTCATTCCTGCCTGAAACCTGCGGAAATTCGACGGGAAATGGAAAATGAAGGATTGAAAAAAAGTGCGGGTTGGCTCTTGACAAACAGACCGGATTTTGTTATATTCACTTTAACGCTTTAAAGACCAAACGATTTAAACCCCCGTGAATTTAAATCACTAAAGAGCAAAATAAAAATTATAGATAGATAATGGGAGTAGATGATATGCCGATTACAGAAATTTTGGAGAGGAACTGTTCACTGTTTGGCAACGATGTTTGCCTCGTCGAGATCAATCCCGAGAGGAAGGACCGCAAGCGCGTCACATGGAAGGAATACGAGCTGATTGAGCCCACTCATGCACCCTATTACAGACGGGAAATCACTTGGAATATTTTTAACGAAAAGGCCAACCGTTTTGCAAATTTTCTTATCAACAGCGGCATTAAGAAGGGTAACAAAGTCGCCATCCTGATGATGAACGGCCTCGAATGGCTTCCGATCTATTTCGGCGTCCTGAAAACGGGGGCTCTGGCTGTTCCGATGAATTTCAGGTATACCTCGGAGGAAATCAAATACTGCCTGAATCTGGCCGAAACGGATGTTCTTGTCTTTGGCCCCGAGTTTATCGGGCGTATTGAAGAGATTGCCGAGGAAATCAATCAAAAGCGCATGCTCATATTTGCTGGAATGGGTGAGTGCCCGCCCTTTGCCGAGGATTACAGAGAGCTCACGGCCGACTGCTCCAGCGCATCACCTGATGTCAGGCTCACCGATGATGATTTCGCCGCCATATACTTTTCCTCGGGCACAACGGGCTTTCCCAAGGCGATTTTACATAAGCACCGCAGTCTGATGCATGCCTGTGAAACGGAACGGGCGCACCACGGGCAGACGAAGGAAGATGTTTTCCTCTGTATCCCGCCTCTTTACCATACAGGCGCTAAAATGCACTGGTTCGGCAGCTTTCTCGTCGGCGGGAAGGGAGTCCTGCTGAAGGGGACGGACCCGAACTACATCTTTGAAGCCGTATCCAATGAAAAATGCACGATTGTCTGGCTCCTTGTGCCATGGGCTCAGGACATTCTCAATGCACTCGACCGCGGGGATCTGAAAATCTCCGATTACTCGCTGGAGCAGTGGCGGCTGATGCACATCGGCGCCCAGCCTGTTCCCCAGAGCCTTGTCAAGCGCTGGAAGCAGTATTTCCCAAGGCATGATTATGACACGAACTACGGTCTGTCCGAATCGATCGGACCCGGCTGTGTCCATCTGGGGATTGAAAACATCCATAAGGTAGGCGCCATCGGCATTGCGGGCTACGGCTGGGAGACCAAAATCGTTGATGAAAACGGCCGGGTCGTTCAGAGGGGCGATGTGGGTGAGCTTTGTGTCAGAGGTCCAGGCCTGATGACCTGTTACTATAATGACCCAAAGGCAACGGCAGATACCCTAAAGGACGGCTGGCTCTTTACGGGGGATATGGCGCAGGAAGACGAGGATGGCTATATTTTCCTGGTCGACCGGAAAAAAGATGTCATTATTACGGGCGGCGAAAATATCTACCCCGTGCAGGTGGAGAATTTTTTAAGCGCGCATCCGGATATCAGGGATGTGGCTGTCATTGGACTTCCCGACAAGCGCCTGGGCGAGATCTCGGCGGCTATTATTGAGATCAAGCAGGACCATACCTGTACTGAGGAAAGCATAATCGAATTTTGCCATGAGCTGCCGCGCTACAAGCGTCCGCATAAAATCATTTTTGCGAAAGTCCCGAGAAATCCGACAGGGAAGATAGAAAAGCCGAAGCTGAGGACGATTTACGGCGGGGAAAGCCTCGTCGCAGCACAGAACAAATCGTAAAGGTAACATAACTTAATGATTTGAGGTGTCTTTTATGGTGGTAAAGATCATACTGCTCCTGGCGTTCGTTGCCGTTACAGTCGGCGTCGGCATTTTCGCCCGAAAAAGGACCGCAGACGTCAACCAATTTGTCCTCGGCGGCCGCAATATCGGGCCCTGGATGAGCGCATTTGCGTACGGAACCAGTTATTTTTCAGCCGTCATTTTCGTGGGTTATGCGGGACAGTTCGGCTGGAAGTACGGTATTTCAGCGACGCTTATAGGTATTGGAAACGCGTTGATCGGCGGTACGATGGCCTGGCTTATCCTGGCGCGCCGGACGCGGCTGATGACGCAGCATCTCGGCAGCGCCACAATGCCCGACTTCTTTGAAAAGCGCTTCGGCAGTAAAAATCTCAAAATCGCAGCCTCGGCAATTTTATTCATCTTTATGATTCCGTATACGGCGTCTCTTTACAACGGACTGTCGAGGATCTTCGGCATGGCTTTTAATATTGACTACTCCGTCTGCATCGTGGCAATGGCTGTTCTCACGGCAATTTATGTTATAGCTGGTGGATATTTTGCCACTGCGATCAACGACTTGATACAGGGGATCGTCATGCTGGCAGGTATTGTTTTGATCATAGTAACGGTACTAAACGGACAGGGTGGGTTTGCGGAAGCGCTGAGCGGCCTTTCAGGCATACCGGACGCTTCCGGTAACACGGGGGCTTTTGCGTCAATTCTCGGACCGGACCCCTGGGGGCTCATGGGGGTTGTGATCCTCACCTCACTCGGCACATGGGGTTTACCCCAGATGGTACATAAGTTTTATGCCATCAGAGACGAAAAAGCGGTCGTGAAGGGGACGGTCGTCACGACGGTTTTTGCGCTAATCATTGCCGGCGGCTGCTATTTCCTCGGAGGCTTCGGCAGGCTGTTTGATTCGCCGGCTCTGTATAACGAGGCGGGTAAAATCATGTACGACGGTATCGTTCCTTCCATTGTGGGAACGTTGCCCGATATACTGATCGGCATCGCCGTCATTCTTGTTCTGGCGGCCTCCATGTCCACCCTGTCCTCTCTTGTTCTGACCTCCAGCTCATCGCTGACCCTTGATTTCATCAAGGGGAATATTGTAAAAAAGATGACCGAAAAGAAACAGGTGCTGACGATACGGATTCTGTTAGCCGTCTTTATACTGATTTCAGTTGTGCTCGCATTGATTCAGTATACATCGTCCGTTACCTTTATCGCGCAGCTGATGGGCATCTCATGGGGCGCTCTTGCGGGGTCGTTCCTCGGCCCGTTCTTGTTCGGGCTCTATTGGAAACGCACCACAAAAGCGGCCGTATGGGTCAGCTTTATCACCGGTGTGGGAATAACGGTATCGAATATGCTCATCGGCTACATCAGCTCACCTATTAATGCGGGCGTCCTTGCCATGCTGGTCAGTATCGTGATCGTACCGCTTGTTTCCTTATTGACAAAACGCCCCGATCCGGAAGAGAACGAGAAAATATTCAGCTGTTACAAGAAAACCGCAGCGGTGCAGGAAAAGGATTAAAATCTTATATAATCAGGGGAGTTCAATATGGGAAATAAAGCGGAAACACGAATCGGCATCAGATGGGTCTATCTCGCTGTCGGCACGGTCGTCCTGCTGTTCGCAGGCATCGTTTACGCCTGGTCCATCATAAAGGCGCCGTTTGCCAGGGACTTTGCCTGGAATGCCGGCCAGCTCGGCCTCAACTATACGATAACAATCATGGCCTTCTGTATCGGCGGCTTTGTATCCGGACTCTTCTCCAAGAAAACGTCGTACATGCTCCGCATGCTCGTTGCCGGGCTGCTTGTCCTGGCAGGATTTATCATCACGTCACAGATTTCCGGAAAAAGCGTGTTCACCCTGTTTATCTCATACGGCATACTCAGCGGTTTCGGTATCGGCGTCGTCTATAACGCCCTTGTTTCTCTGGTCATAGCCTGGTTCCCTGACAAGAAAGGGCTTGCTTCCGGTGTTATTTTGACCGGCTTTGCGCTCAATTCTCTAACGATCGGCAACATTGCAAATAATTATCTCGGGGTGGATACCTGGAGAACGACGTATCTCGTTCTGGGCATCGTGACCGCCGCCGTCGTCATCGCCGCCGCATTCCTGCTTAAAATGCCGTCGGCGAGTACGGTGCTGCCGGCAGATAAAGTCAAAGTGCGTAAGACGCAGGATATCATTGAAACGAAGGATTATTCCATCGGCCAGGTGCTCTCACGCGTTTCCTTCTGGCTTCTGTTTGTCTTCTTTATGCTCTTATCGTCTGTTGGCAGCGCGGCGATCAGCTTTGCCAAGGACATTCTCAAGGATACGCAGGCAACAGATGTATTTGCCGTCGCCTTCGTCGGTATTGCTTCGATTTTCAATGCAGTGGGCCGCTTCTCGTCAGGCGCTCTTTTTGACGGGTTGGGCATCAGAAAAACACAGTTTATCACGAGCGCTATTGCCATCCTTGGTCCGCTGGCTGTCTTTCTGGCGTTCAGAACGCATTCTCTCGCCCTCGGCGTCATCGGCCTGTGCCTTTGCTATGTCTCCTACGGGTTTTCACCCACGGGCACGACGGCCTTCAGCCGCGCATTATTCGGGCCGAAGAATTTCGCTCTCAATCTCAGTATTCTGAATCTTCATCTGATCATCGCTCCCTTTGCCGCAACGCTGGCGGGGAAGATCAAGGTTTTGACGGGGAGCTTTGAGACAACGTTCCTCATCCTGGCGGGGTTGTCTGTCATCGGCCTTGTCGTCAACATCTTCATCAAAAAAAAGTAAATTTGCCTGCTTCCTTTCCAATATCTTCTGCAGAACACAATCCGCCCATAAAGTGGATTGTGTTCTGCAGGTTGGCGTCCACTATATTTGCTTGGACAACAACGCTTTAGCGTGTTATAATCCTAGTTACAAAACAGGAAAATTGCCTTACCGCGCCTCCTGTTTCCGTCATACAGCAAGGGGGATCTATTTTGAAAACATTGATGCTTGGAAATGAGGCTGTTGCCAGAGGCCTGTATGAAGCCGGCTGCAGCGTTGTTTCCAGTTACCCGGGTACGCCCAGCACAGAAATTACGGAGTATGCGTCTGAATTCGACGGGATATATACCGAATGGGCGCCCAACGAGAAGGTGGCTATGGAGGTAGCCTTTGGCGCCGCGTTCGGGGGGAAACGGAGCTTCTGCGGTATGAAGCACGTCGGCCTGAATGTGGCGGCCGACCCGCTGTTTACCATTTCGTACACAGGAGTCAACGGGGGCATGGTCATTGCCGTCGCGGACGACCCCGGCATGCACTCGTCCCAGAACGAGCAGGATTCACGTCATTACGCAAAGGCGGCAAAGCTGCCGATGCTGGAGCCGGCCGATTCGGCGGAAAGTCTGGATTTTACCAGGTATGCCTTTGAGCTCTCCGAGAAGTATGACACGCCGGTGCTGCTCCGCATGTGCACGAGGATCGCCCATTCCCAGAGCATCGTCGAGACTGGGGAGCGCGTTGTACCGCCGGCTGTCCCCTACATAAAGAACGGCGCGAAGTATATCATGATGCCCGGCAACGCCAAACGCCGGCACCCTGTTGTGGAGGAGAAGCTCAGGAACCTTGTGCTGTTGGGTGAGTCTGTTTACTTAAACCGCGCTGAGATGGGCGGGACCGACCTTGGCATTATTACATCCGGTACATCGTATCAGTATGTCAAGGAGGTTTTCGGCGACAGTGTCAGTATACTGAAGCTCGGACTTATCTGGCCCCTTCCGGAAAAGCTCCTGAAGGACTTTGCTTCGAAAGTGAAAAGGCTTGTCGTCGTCGAAGAGCTGGACAGCTTTATTGAAGACCACTGCCGGAAAATCGGACTGAATGTCTCCGGCAAGGACGTGTTCCCGCTTTTGGATGAATTTTCGCAGAATCTTGTTCGCGAAAAGCTGGGCATGCCTGTCCCGGCCAGGAAAGCTCTTGATATAGAGATTCCGCCGCGTCCGCCCGTCATGTGCGCCGGCTGTCCTCACCGCGGCCTGTTCTACGCGCTGGCCAAATACAAAGCCAACGTGATCGGCGATATCGGGTGCTATACGCTGGGTGCAATGGCGCCATTAAACGCCATTGATTCCACCATCTGCATGGGCGCTTCCGTTTCCGGTCTCCATGGCTTTAACAAAGCGCTGGGTGAAGAGGGGGAAAAACGTACGGTCGGCGTCATCGGCGATTCGACCTTTATGCATTCCGGCGTGACGGGCCTCATTAATATTGCTTATAACGGCTCCAATTCCACCGTCTGTATTCTTGACAACTCCACTACCGGTATGACAGGTCATCAGCAGAATCCGACGACAGGCTACAATATCAAGGGCGACCCCGCGGGGAAGATTGACCTGGAGGCACTCTGCAGGGCAATCGGCATTCATCGTGTTCGCGTCGTCGACCCTTACAATATCAAGGAATGTGACGAAGCCCTCAAGGAAGAGCTGAAAGCGGAGGAACCGTCCGTCATTATTTCGCGCCGTCCGTGCGCTCTGTTAAAAACCGTCAAAGCAAAGCCGCCCCTCCGAGTCAATATAGACAAGTGTAAGGGCTGCCGATCCTGCATGAAAATCGGCTGCCCGGCTATCAGCATGAAGGACGGGAAGGCGAAAATCGACCCGACGCTCTGCGTGGGCTGCGGCGTTTGTACGCAGCTGTGCACTTTCGACGCGTTTGAAGAAACGGCAGGCAAGGAGGCAGAATGATGAAAACAAAGAACATTATGATCGTCGGGGTCGGGGGACAGGGCTCGCTCCTCGCCAGCAAGCTCCTTGGGCGCCTTTTAATGAATGAGGGTTATGACGTCAAGGTTTCGGAGGTTCACGGCATGTCCCAGCGCGGCGGCTCCGTCGTCACCTATGTCCGTTGCGGCGACAAGGTCGCGTCTCCTGTCATAGATACCGGCGAGGCTGATTATATCGTCTCTTTTGAGCTGCTTGAAGCGGCGCGGTGGCTCAGCTATCTCGCCCCGGAAGGGCAGATTATCGCAAATACCCAACAGATAGACCCGATGCCTGTCATTACGGGCGCATCGTCCTATCCTGAGAACCTGGTTGACAAAATGAAGGCCGCCGGCGCGAGGGTGGACGCGTTTGACGCGCTTAAGCTCGCCAATAACGCCGGATCCTCAAAGGCTGTCAATATCGTGCTGATGGGCAAGCTTTCGAAATATTTCCATCTCCCCGAATCGGCCTGGATGAAAGCCATCGAGGAAAGCGTGCCGGCAAAATTCCTTGAGCTCAACAAAAAAGCCTTTGAGCTGGGAAGGGATGCCGGCTAAAAACAATAATCTTGATGAAAGGAATGGTTCACTTGCAAAATTACTTCCAGCCTGAGATCGAATGCGCGTCTCCGGAAGCAATAAGAAAAATTCAGGATGAACGCCTTGTCAAAACAGTCAAACGTCTCTACGACAACGTTCCCTATTATAAAAAGAAAATGGATGATAAGGGCGTTGCGCCCGCTGACATCAAATCGATTAACGATCTTAAAAAACTGCCCTTTATAACGAAAGCGGATCTTCGGGATGCCTATCCTTACGGTCTGCTGGCCGTACCGCTCCATGACTGTGTCCGCATCCATTCCACAAGCGGAACGACAGGGAAGCGCGTCATCGCCTTTTATACGCAGCACGATCTGGACCTCTGGAGCGACTGCTGCGCGCGCTCCATCGTTGCCGCCGGCGGCACGAAGGACGACGTTATCCACGTCGGCTACGGTTACGGTCTGTTCACGGGAGGTATGGGTATAAACGGCGGCTCTCACAGGGTCGGCTGCCTGACCCTGCCAGTATCCTCCGGCAATACGGAACGGCAGATCCAGTTCATGACAGACCTGGGCTCGACGATTCTCTGCTGTACGCCATCCTACGCCGAATATCTGGCTGAAACAATCAATGAGATGGGCATTAAGGACCAGATCAAGCTCAAGGCCGGCATTTTCGGCGCGGAGGCCTGGAGCGAGGAAATGCGCCAGCATCTCGAAGAAAGTCTCGGCATCAAAGCCTATGACATCTACGGCCTGACGGAAATCATCGGCCCCGGCGTATCCTTCGACTGCTCAGAGCAGACGGGTATGCACATCAATGAAGACCACTTTATCGCCGAAATCATCAATCCTGATACCGGCGAGGTGCTGCCGGAAGGCTCAAAGGGCGAGCTCGTATTTTCGTGCATCGACAAGGAAGCATTTCCGCTTTTGCGGTATAGAACGCGCGACATATGCGTTCTCAGCCGCGAAAAGTGCTCCTGCGGCCGGACGCTCATCAAAATGGCGAAACCCATGGGCCGGAGCGACGATATGCTCATCATCAGGGGCGTCAACGTCTTCCCGTCGCAGATCGAGACTGTGCTGCTGGGCTACGGCTTGTCGGCCAATTACCAGATCATCGTCGACCGCGTCAATCATTCAGATACGCTGGAAGTGGCAGTTGAGATGAACCCCGAAATGTTCTCCGATACGGTGAAGGAAATCGAGAACAGGGAAAAGATACTGATGGAGAAACTGAAAAACATGCTCGGCATCGCGGCCAAGGTGACGCTGAGAGCGCCAAAAAGCATGACGCGCAGCGAAGGCAAGGCCGTCCGCGTCATTGACAAGCGCAAGATATGAAGATTGAAGAAGACTTTGGAATGTTCATTCAGTCCATAATTGATCGGAGGAATGGTTATGACGATTGATCAGATTTCTGTATTTGTGGAGAACAAACCCGGCAAGCTGGTAGAGGTGATTGAAACGCTCGGGGCTAAGGGCATTGATTTACGCGCGCTGTCCATCGCTGATACATCCGATTTCGGAATCCTGAGGATTATCGTCGATAAGCCTGCCAAAGCCCTGGAGGTACTGCGGGAAGCCGACTGTGTGACATCGGTCAACAAGGTCATTGCCGTTTCTGTTGACGATACGCCCGGAAGTCTGGCAAAAATCCTGCGGCTTCTTTCAGACGAAGGCATCAGCATCGAATATGTCTATGCCTTTATTACGCATGAGCCCGGACAGGCGTTCGTCATCATCCGCGTAGAGGATAATGACAAGGCCATCCGTGTTCTCACATCAAAAGGTGTAAAGCTTGCCACCAGCAAGGAGCTTTACGACATATAAACGGTCAAATCCGGAGAATGTATCATGACAGCATCGGCAGTCCGGTGCTGTCATTCGTTTGCCATAAAGCTTTGTATGTCTAAAGTATATGAAATATGGTTAATCAAATGATGCAAATTATCTCTTTTTTATAGGCTTTATGCTTGCAAATCTGCAGGAATACGAATATAATAATTTAAATCATGTTATGATAATTAAAATCCATCAATTCAATCAATGATAAATGTGGGGTATGGAGAATGAAGGAACTATCAAGAATTGCAGCCGAGGTGCAGGCCTCTACGACACTGGCCGTTGATTCACTTGCAAAACAGATGAAAGCGGACGGACTTGATGTCATTGGCTTCGGTACCGGAGAACCTGATTTCGACACACCCGAAAATATCAAGGAAGCGGCTTATAAGGCCATTCGGGACGGCCAGACAAAATATACGCCGGCCGGCGGCATTATCCCGCTGCGCAAAGCTGCGGCGGCCAGGCTGAAGGCGGATTGCGGAATTTATTACGATTATACACAAATTGTCATCGCCAGCGGCGCCAAGCATAATATATTCGTTGCCCTGATGGCGCTCCTGAATCCCGGCGACGAGGTAATCTTGCCGGCGCCGTACTGGGTCACATACAAGGAAGCCGTGCAGATGGCCGGCGGTGTGCCGGTTGTGGTCACTGCCACGGAAGGGGCCAACTTTAAGATCACGGCGGAACAGCTGGAAGCGGCAGTCACGGCTAAAACAAAGCTGATGATAATCAACAATCCGTCTAATCCGACGGGTATGCTGTACAGCAGGGAAGAGCTGATCGCTTTGACCAATGTTTGCGTCAAACACGATATCTATATACTGTCCGACGAGATATACTACGGGCTGGTTTATGATGGTAAGGAGTTTGTCAGTATCGCTTCGCTTGGAGAGGACGTCAAGGAGCGCACGATCCTCATTAACGGCGTTTCGAAATCCTATGCGATGACCGGCTGGCGCATCGGTTACTCGGCATCGGGCAGCAGGATTGCCAAGGTTATGGAGAACTATCTCAGTCACGCCACGAGCGCGCCGAGCACGATTTCCCAGTTGGCAGCCGTCGAGGGATTAACCGGCCCCCAGGAAGGCATTTTAAGGATGCGCGATGTCTTTGAGGAGCGCCGGAACTATATCGTGAAGCGCGTGAACGCCATCGACGGCGTCAGCTGCATCAAGCCGGACGGCGCGTTCTATATCATGATGAACCTTGAGCAGCTGCTCGGCAAAACGCTTGGAGGCCGCGTCATCAATAACGGCGACGACTTCGCGCTGGCGTTTCTGGAGAAGGGTCTCGTCGCTGTCGTCCCGTGCAGCGGCTTCGGCGCGCCGAACTTCGTAAGATGGACGTATGCGGCATCTATGGAAAATATCAAAGAAGGTCTAGACAGGCTCGAAATATTCCTCAGGGGATAGATAAAACCGGTAAAATGTTCTATAATAAGGCTGTCTCGCGATGAGGCAGCCTTGAGTTTTTCCGTTATCATGTTCGCATTACATACCGAATAAGGGCAGACACGAGGTCTGCCCCTACGCGTAAGAAAATACCGTAAACTCCATTGAAAGGACCGTGACATATGCCCACAAACACATATGAGTCTCCGCTGTCCTCCCGCTATGCCAGTGACGAGATGCTGTATCTGTTCTCATCCGACAAAAAGTTTACGACCTGGCGCAGGCTGTGGGTGGCGCTGGCCAGAGCGGAAAAAACGCTCGGACTTGATATTACCGACGAGCAGATTGCCGAGATGGAAGCGCACATCACGGACATCGACTACGACTATGCCGGAAAGATGGAACGGGAGCTGCGGCACGATGTGATGGCCCATGTCCACACCTTCGGGAAAGCCTGCCCGAAGGCATTTCCGATCATTCATCTGGGGGCGACAAGCTGCTATGTCGGCGACAATACGGATATCATTCTCATGCGGGAGGGGCTTGGGCTCATCCGGAGCAAGCTCCTGCGCGTCATTGCGCGGCTGGCGGAGTTTTCAGAGCGCTACAAGGCCATGCCGACGCTTGGATTTACGCATTTTCAGCCTGCCCAGCTCACGACGGTCGGAAAGCGCGCTACGCTTTGGATAAATGAGCTGATGTACGATCTGGACGAGGTGCAATACAGGCTCTCCAATTTAAAGCTGCTGGGCTCAAAGGGGACGACGGGTACACAGGCGAGCTTCCTGGAGCTTTTTGACGGAGATCATGAAAAAATAAAAAAAATGGAGGAGCTCATCGCCGGAGAAATGGGCTTTGACGGTGTCGTCCCGGTATCCGGGCAGACGTATTCCAGAAAAATAGATGCGGGTATACTGGCAACGCTCTCCGGCATCGCGCAGAGTGCCGGAAAATTCGCAACAGATATGCGGCTGTTAAGTCATCTCAAGGAATGCGAGGAGCCGTTTGAAGGGAAGCAGATCGGCTCTTCGGCCATGCCGTACAAGAGAAACCCCATGCGGTGCGAGCGTATATGTGCTTTGGCTCGGTACGTCATTAATGATTCGCTCAACGGCGCCATGACCTCATATAACCAGTGGCTCGAGAGGACGCTGGACGATTCCGCAAATAAGCGTATCTCCATACCCGAGGCGTTTTTGGCTGCCGATGCCATACTTAATATTTATCTAAATGTCGCCTCGGGAATAAAGGTATACCCGAAGGTCATTGAGAAACATATTCGGGAAGAGCTGCCGTTCATGGCAACGGAGAACATCATGATGAGAGCCGTAAAAAAAGGCGGCAACCGACAGGAGCTGCACGAGGCCATCCGCGTCCACTCGGTAGAGGCGGGGAATATCGTCAAGGAACAGGGAAAACCCAACGATCTCGTTGCGCGTATTGTGGGAGATCCGCTGTTTGGACTTGCTGAGGCGGAGATTACAGCGGAGCTTGACCCGGTGAGATATATCGGCCGTTCATCGGAGCAGGTGACGGCTTTTCTCGAGGAGTATGTCAGGCCGTTGCTGGCAGGGGAAACAGACCTTGGAGGAGGTGTTGAAGCAAACCTGAAAGTATGATTATACTGATTTACAACAGCCATAACATGGAAGCAAAACGCTTGACGAAGGCCTGATTATGCTGTATGATGAACACATCATTTTGATATCAACAACATTCGATTATTATTAAGAAAGGGGATATTAAATGACTTTTAATATCAGGATTCCAACATCTGAAGAGGCCCAGAAGCTGAACAAGATTGCTGAGAAATACCCCTTTGATATCTGGGTACACGGAAAAACCGGCTATGCCGACGCAAAATCGCTTCTCGGTCTAATGCTCTGCACCATCGAGACAGAGCTGAAGCTTGTTGTCGAAGACGATGTCGACATCAGACAACTTGAAAAGGATATCGATTGCTTCCTTGTAAAATAGGACTATAATTATTACGGCTGCGGAGTCAAGCTCCGCAGCCGTTTTTAATGCGCTTTTTTTGTCTATTTTTTGGCTTCGATATACTTCATGATCGACGCGGCGGCCGTCTTGCCTGCGCCCATAGCGAGGATGACGGTGGCGGCGCCGGTGACGGCGTCACCGCCGGCAAAAACGCCTTCGCGGGTCGTGGCGCCGGCGTCGTCAGCGATGAGGCAGCCATGCTTGTTCGTTTCGAGACCTTTCGTTGTGGACTTGATGAGGGGATTCGGGCTCGTACCGACGGAGATGACAACGGTATCCACATCCAGGGTAAAGTTCGAGCCCTCAACAGGTACAGGCCGGCGGCGTCCGGAGGCATCGGGCTCGCCGAGCTCCATACGGACGCACTCGATGGCTTTGACACGGCCGTTCTCGTCCCCGAGGATTGCCACAGGGTTGTTCAGAAGCTTGAACTCGATGCCTTCCTCGATGGCGTGATGAACTTCCTCTTTACGTGCGGGAAGCTCCTCCATGGAGCGGCGATAAATGATGTACACCTTCTCGGCGCCCATGCGCTGGGCGCAGCGGGCGGCGTCCATTGCCACGTTGCCGCCGCCGACGACGGCGACGACCTTGCTGACGACGGGAGGCGTGTCGTAGCCTTCTTTATAGGATTTCATCAGATTGATGCGGGTCAGGTACTCGTTGGCGGAATATACACCGAGGAGAGATTCGCCGGGAATCCCGAGAAATTCGGGAAGACCGGCGCCGCTGCCGATAAATACAGCCTCGAAGCCGTTCTCAAACAGCTCGTCGACGGTGATGGTCCGGCCGATGACATAGTCCTTGTTGATGGTGATGCCCATATTCTCAAGGCGCTCGACTTCCTTTTTGACAATCTCCTTCGGCAGACGGAACTGGGGAATCCCGTAGATGAGAACGCCGCCGGCCTCATGAAGAGACTCGTATATTGTCACGTCATAACCGGCAAGCGCCAAATCTCCGGCACATGTGAGACCGGCAGGGCCGGAGCCGACAACGGCGACTTTGTGCCCATTTTTAACGATGCTCTCCTTTTTCGGAGCGGTCTGGTGCGCCATATGCCAGTCGGCGGTAAATCGCTCGAGACGGCCGATGCCGACGGGTTCACCCTTGATGCCGCGGACGCATACGGCCTCGCACTGGGACTCCTGCGGGCAGACGCGGCCGCAGACGGCCGGGAGGCTGTTGGTCGATGTGAGAATTTCGTACGCGCCTTCGTAATCACCCTCATCAATCTTTTTGATAAACTCAGGGATACGGACTTTGACAGGGCAGCCGGCAACACATGGCTTGTGCTTGCAGTTCAGGCAGCGCTGCGCTTCGATCCTGGCGTTTTCCTCGGTGTATCCGAGCGCGACCTCCTGGAAGTTTTTGTTGCGGATCATCGGCTCCTGCTCGGGCATCGCCGTTTTGTTCTTGTCCATATTAGGCATGTCTGACACCCCCCGTCAAATTACAAACGTGCTCGCGATCATGGGTCTCGCGTTCTTTATAGAGTGAATTTCTCTTGATGAGCTCGTCAAAATCCACCTTGTAACCGTCAAAGTCCGGTCCCTCGACGCAGGCGAAGCGCATTTTGCCGTCCACAGTGACGCGGCAGCAGCCGCACATGCCCGTGCCGTCAATCATTATCGGGTTGAGGCTGACCGTGCAGGGGACACCGAAGGGCTTCGCCGTATTGACAATCAGCTTCATCATAATGATGGGGCCGATGGCGACGACGAGATCATAATCGTTATTCTTTTCAAGGAGCTGCTGGAGTTTTGTTGTCGTAAAGCCTTTTTCGCCTGCCGTACCGTCGTCCGTCATCAGATAAAAGTTGTTGCAGACGGCCCGCATCTGATCTTCGAGAATGACGATATCCTTGGAGCGGAAGCCCGCGATCATATCAACATGGACACCTTTATTGAAAAGGGCCTTTGCCGAAGGATAGGCAATAGCACAGCCGACGCCGCCGCCGACAACGGCAACCTTTTTGAGGCCGTCGAGATGGGTCGGAATACCGAGAGGCCCGACAAAGTCAAGCAGGTAATCTCCCGCGTTCAGTTGGTTTAACAACATGGTCGACCGGCCGACGATCTGGAATATGATCGTCACCGTGCCGCGGGCCGGATCTGTATCCGCGATGGTGAGAGGGACGCGTTCGCCGCATTCGTCGATCCTGAAAATGATGAATTGGCCTGCGAGAGCTTTCCTTGCGATATCGGGTGCCTCGATATCCATCAGGGTTACGGAGTCGTTTAGTTTTTGCTTGTTGGCTATACGAAACATAACATCAATTACCCCCATTGTTTTTTGATTTCTTCAAACAGTATATCAACTGATATATTATAACAGTTGATATACTGTAATTCTTGTATAATGCATTGAAATCTTGTAATATTCAGCTAAATTTTGTAATATCTTCTGTATTAATTTCCTTTATGATCTTTAAGTCCTCTTTTTCCGTGAACTCCAGCCTGGAGAACATGTCCGGCCGCCGAATGCGCGTTCTGAGAATGGATTGCTTACGCCGCCATTTGGAAATGTTGACATGGTGACCGGATAAGAGGACCTCGGGAACGCGGAGTCCGTTGAAGGTTTCAGGGCGCGAATACTGCGGGTATTCCAGCAAACCGTTCCAATGGCTCTCGTTTTGGAAGCATTCCTCGTCGGGCAGAACACCAGGCACAAGACGGCATACGGCGTCCGCGACAGCGAGGGCGGGGATCTCACCGCCGGTCATGACAAAATCGCCGAGGGATATTTCCTCGTCGACGCATAATTCGATAAAACGTTCGTCAATTCCTTCATAATGGCCGCAGACGAGAATCAGCCGTTCGTAATCCGTCTTTAAGCGTATGGCGTCTTCCTGACGGAAAACCTTGCCGCATGGCGACATGTAGATAGTATGCACGCGGAATCCGGCTTCATCACAGATGTGCTTCCAGCAGTCGTAAAGCGGCTGCACCTGCATCACGCAGCCGCGGCCGCCTCCGTAAGGATAATCATCCACCTGATTTTGCCGGTTCGTCGTATAATCACGTATCTGATGGCATTCGATGCGGATAAAGCCGCGTTCCTGTCCGCGGCCGAGGATGCTCTCCGAAAGGATATCCCCGACGGTGTCGGGGAAAAGCGTCATGATATCGATTCTCATTACATGCCCTCTAACAATTTGAACGTGATCCGTCCTGCTTCGATATTGATGTCCCTGACAAATTCGGGTACGGAGGGGATCAGGATTTCCCGCTGCCCCGTAATGACATAGACATTATTTGGCTGAAGCTGTATGATCTCTGTTATTTTACCGAGTTCTTCGCCGGTCGCATCATCTACAGCTGTGAGGCCGATCAGGTCGGATATAAAATGCTCGCCGGACTCAAGGCCGGCATCATTTCTGTCGATAAAAACTATCTTGTTTTTCAGTCGTACGGCGCTGTCTATATGATCGATGCCGTCAAACAAAGCAATGACGGATGTTTTGTGTGGCCTCATTGACAGAACTTTCATCGGAATGCCGTCGATATAAAGGGTGTTGAAGCCGCATAAAAACTCTGGTGAATTCGTCCACGGTTCAATCCGGACCTCGCCGCGCACACCGTGGGTGGACGTGATTTTACCGGCTTCGAGATACTGTTTTAGCATAATAGGACCTCCGAAAATGTGCGGGAATGCCAGTAGGGGCGGACCTCGTGTCCGCCCTTTGACTCAATGCTATTCAGTCGACGATATCGATCCGGATGCGCTTGCCCTGCCGCTGGGCAACGGAACGCATGAGGATCCGGATTTCTTTGGCGACCTTACCCTGACGTCCGATGATTTTACCCATATCGCTTTGGGCAACACGGAGTTCATAGACCGTTTCTGCCTCTGCTTCTTTCTCCGTCACCGTGACATCGTCAGGGTTCTCAACAAGATTTTGCGCGATATAAAGCAATAATTCTTTCATCGGCACAACCCCACTCATAACGCGCCGGCTTTTTTCAAAAGAGCCTTCACTGTGTCGGTCGGCTGTGCTCCGTTCTTTATCCAGTATTGCGCACGCTCGGAATTGACCTTGAGCGTCACCGGTTCGGTCAACGGATCGTAAGCTCCGATTTCCTCGATGCATCTGCCGTCGCGAGGGGACAGGGAGTCGGCGACAATGATCCTGTAATAGGGATTTTTCTTTGCGCCCATTCTGCGAAGTCTGATTTTTACCATTCTGAATTCCTCCGTATTATTTAAGAAATATATATCAGTAATACTCTTCAAGTATTGGTCTGTGTGTATGCCTAAAACCCGAACATGCCTTTTTTGCCCTTCATGTTCTTCATTCCAGCCATCTTGCCGCCTCCGAGCATGGCCGGCATTTTGCCCCTGGACATCTGTTTCGTCATCGTCTGCATCATATCAAATTGCTTGAGCAGACGATTAATATCGACAACCTGCAGTCCGCAGCCGGCTGCAATTCGTTTTTTCCGGCTGGAGTTCAGTATATCGGGATTTTCCCGTTCCTTCGGAGTCATGGATAGAATGATTGCCTCGGTTTTAGAAATCGCCTTTTCGTCAACAGACGCGCCGGCCAGCGCCTTGGCGTCGACGCCGGGAAGCATCCCGGCAATTTCGGACAGACCGCCCATCGACTTGAGCTGGCTGATCTGTTCGTAGTAATCGGTCAGCGTGAATTTATTCTTAGAGAGCTTTTCAGCCATTTCCCGGGCTTTCTTCTCGTCGAAGTTCAGCTCTGCCTTTTCAATCAGCGTCAGCACATCGCCCATACCGAGAATTCGCGATGCCATCCGGTCGGGGTGAAAGACCTCGATTTGGTCAAGCTTTTCGCCGATACCCGCGAATTTTACAGGCTTGCCGGTGATGGCTTTGACGGAAAGGGCGGCGCCGCCCCGGGCGTCGCCGTCCAGCTTCGTCAGCATAATGCCGTCGATGCCGAGAGCATCGTTAAAAGCTGTGGCGGCGTTCACGGCATCCTGGCCTGTCATGGCGTCGACGACGAGCAGGATCTCAGTCGGCTCAACAGCAGCCTTGATGTTTTTAAGCTCATCCATCAGTGCCTCGTCAATGTGGAGGCGACCGGCTGTGTCGAGGAAAACGATGTCGTTTCCGTGCTTGTGGGCGTGGACGATGGAAGCCTTGGCAATATCAACGGGATTTGCTGTCCCCATTTGAAAAACGGGGATATCAAGCTGCGCGCCGACGGTTTCAAGCTGTTTGATTGCAGCAGGGCGGTAAATATCGCACGCCACAAGCAGCGGGCGCTTGCTTTGCTGCTTGCGCATCAGAGCTGCCAGCTTCGCGCCGTTCGTCGTTTTACCGGCGCCCTGAAGCCCGACGAGCATGACCACAGTCGGCGGTTTCGATGATATTTTGATCTTGGCGTTCGTGCTGCCCATGAGGGCGCAGAGTTCCTCATTGACGATTTTTATGACCATCTGAGCCGGCGTCAGGCTCTCAAGAACGTCTTTGCCGACGGCGCGCGCGCTAACGGTATTGATAAAGTCCTTAACGACCTTAAAGCTGACGTCCGCTTCCAGAAGCGCCAGACGGACTTCGCGCATGGCTTCCTTGATATCGGCTTCGTGGAGCCGGCCTTTGCCGCGCAGTTTTTTAAAGGCGGCATTCAGTTTTTCGGATAAGCTCTCAAATGCCATCGGATACCTAACCTTTCAGTGATAAAAGCAATTCGGCGAGCTGACCCGCCTTGACGGCGGTAGCTTCGTCCTGCGCCTGCTTTACTATATCCTCCGCCAGATTGACGGCTTTCGTGATTTCTGTCTGCATTTCGCTGAAGCGACGGATGATGCCCGTCTTTTCTTCCATTTCCATCAGCGTGCTCTCAGCCCGGGTGATGATATCATAAACGCCCTGACGCGTGATGCCGACGCTTTCTGCGATCTCAGATAACGAGAGGTCCTCGTTATGATAAAGATCATAATACTCGCGCTGCTTTTGGGTGAGCAGGTCGCCGTAAAAATCATAGAGCATTGTCTTCTGCAGCGTATCGACCGACATGGATTTCACCTCACGTTGAGCGCTGTTAAGTAAAATTACTTGACGCCAATTCTACATGATTACGAAAACAAAGTCAAGCAAAATAACGAGTATAAAGACAATGGGTTTCTAATACCTTTATATTGACAATATATTGACAACATTCGCGCCCGAGGTTAGAATTCCATGTATAGGTAATGCTGGCGGCATATTTTCCATACGATGCGGGAGGAAGAGATGTATTCTAGATCGGAAAGCTATTACGACGGGGAAGGACGATTACGAGAACCGGGAGAAGCTTTTATCGATTACCAGGGAAACGTCAGGCAGATCGGCGAGAATTACTATGATTACGCCGGCAATCTGAGGGCTGACGGTGACAATTTTATCGACAGCAAGGGAATGCTGAGGGAAGCCGGGGAGTCCTTTTACGACGGTGAAGGGATTTTAAGACAAGACTGAGCAGAATAAGCATGAAAAAAGCGTCTGCCGTTAAACGGCGGGCGCTTTAAGTATTACAGTCATCCACTAGAACAGACGTCTCCTGAACAGCAGGATGGAGGTCAGCGCTGACAAAACGACCGAGCCGATGATGATGATGGGGAAGGCCAGCGGGTTGTTTTCAAAAAAGTTCGGAACATTCATGCCGAAGAAGCCGGAAATGGCCGTCGGTACCGACAGCGCAATTGTGACGATTGTCAGTGATTTCATAACGATGTTCAGATTGTTGGATATGATGGAGGCTAACGAATTCATCGTTCCGGTAAGAATGCTTGAGTAAATGTTTGTCATATCAATAGCCTGTTTGTTTTCGATGATGACATCCTCGAGGAGATCCTGGTCCTCTTCAAACTTTTTGATCGCTTCAAGTTTGAGCATCTTTTCAAGCACGGACTCGTTGGATTTTAACGATGTGGAGAAGTAGACAAGGCTTTTTTCAAGCTTCAGAAGCTGTGCCAGTTCCTTGTTCTTCATGGATTTTTGAAGGTCGCTTTCAATTTTGTTGCTGATTTTTTCAATGCTCCGCAGATAATGTAGGTACAGCGTCGCATTTTTGAAAAGAATCTGCAGTATGAAGCGGCTTTTAAAAAATGTATAAAAGGATTTGACACGCTTCGTTATAAAGTCATTCAGGATCGGCGTCTCCTTAAGGCAGACGGTAATGATGGCTTCTCTTGCGAAGGCGATACCGAGAGGTATGGTGGAGAAAACGTTCGTTGTGCCGTCGTCTTCCACAATCGGTATATCGACAAGAATCAGCGTCTGCCCGTTATCAGTCTCAATACGGGGCCGTTCCTCTTCGTCCAGCGCGGGGCGTATGAATTCGCCTTCGATACCGGTAGCTTTTGATACCTGTAAGATTTCATCTTCCGTAGGGTTAATCATATGAACCCAAACGCCGTCTTCGAACGCTTCGAACTGTACAAGCTCGTCATTGACGGACTTAAAAAATTTAACCATAACATCACCCTCTTAATATTGTCTTTATTGAGGGTTTATATGCCAGGTCTGAGATGACCTACGGACGGCATGGCAAATAAACCCAAAACAGGTGGAAATGCTTACTTCGTATGCTGCCTGAGTCACCGTCCATGCCGTTCACCTCCGTTAACTATTGACCCGGGAAAACAAAAAACCGTCAAAACGAATGACGGCAAAAGCTGCTCCATCATTCGTTGAGTTTTAACTCTATACGGCGTTACAACAGCAAAAAGCTCTTGCAGCCCCATTAAGTAGTACCTTAATTCGATAATACCTGTTGACCCATTGGCATCTCTCGATGTTTCCGGGCAGAAGCGTATATCCGTATAGTAGCCTCACCTAACGATGATTTAGTTGTACTTAGATTATAGTATACAGATAAAGAAATTACAAGATATTATATTGTATTTTTAATAAACTGTGACAGCCGCAGCAGTCATGTATATACGCTGAACGGAATACAATGATTCAGGAAGTGTTGAGACGGATGGAGGGAGAGCTGTGCAGTGCAGGATTGCCGATCTCCGGTGCAAGGAGGTCATTAACATACATAACGGCTTGCGCATGGGTTTTGTCTGTGACGTGCTCGTCGACACGCTGACAGGCTGTGTATTGGCGATTATTGTGCCGGGTCCGTGCCGTTTTTTCGGACTTTTCTGGAGAGAGGATGACTTTATCATTCCATGGGAATGTATCCGCCGTATCGGCGACGATATTATTCTCATTGATGTCGACGGTGAATTCAGGCGGGAGAAAAGACGCAAAATCATCTGGGTGTGATTCGGATATAATAAAGCGCGGTGCCGGGATAACGTTCCCGGCACTTTTTTCGTGTTTTGTACTCAAAATCCTCAGATTGCATATAATATTTGTACTTGCATTAAGTGAATATATTTGATAAAATGCTTTTTGCTTTGAAATACGCACAGCTCCTGATTTTATGACGGTGTGCTTTACGGCAGCGCCTGCGGCGCTGGTCTGTGGGTCGGCGTAAAAGGGGACGGGGCTGGAGGAAAAACAAAAACAGGAGGAAAACAAATGTCAGTTATTTCAATGAAGCAGCTTCTGGAGGCCGGCGTGCACTTCGGGCATCAGACACGACGCTGGAATCCCAAAATGGCTCCTTATATTTATATGGAGCGCAACGGCATCTACATTATCGATCTTCAGAAAACCGTTAAAAAGCTTGAGGAAGCATATAACTTTGTCAGAAACCTCAGTGAAAACGGCGGCTCCATCCTCTTCGTCGGCACGAAGAAGCAGGCCCAGGATTCCGTGAAGGAAGAAGCTGAACGCGTCGGCATGTTTTTCGTCAACGCCCGCTGGCTCGGCGGCATGCTGACAAACTTTAAGACGATGCGCACGCGCATCGACCGTCTGGCTCAGCTGCGCAAGATGCAGGAGGACGGTACGTTTGATATGCTTCCCAAAAAGGAAGTCATCAGGCTGACGAACGAGATTGACAAGCTCGAAAAATATCTCGGCGGCGTCAAGGATATGAAAAAGCTTCCCGCGGCACTCTTTATCGTCGACCCCCGCAAAGAGAGGAACGCCATCGCGGAAGCCCGCAAGCTCAAGATTCCGATCGTAGCTATTGTCGATACAAACTGTGATCCCGATGAAATTGATTACATCATCCCCGGCAACGACGACGCCATTCGTGCCATCCGCCTGATTTCAGCGGCGATGGCCAGCGCCGTTCAGGAAGGTCGCCAGGGGGCGGATTCTGAAAACAAGGATGAGACCGCCGCGCTGGCAGCTGAGCCGGCAGCAGAGACAGCGGCGAGTGGGGAGGCGGAATAATTATGGCATTTACAGCGCAGGATGTTAAGGATCTCCGCGAGATGACAGGCGTCGGTATGATGGACTGCAAGAAAGCGCTCGTCGAGGTCGACGGAGACATGCAGAAAGCCGTTGACTGGCTCCGCGAAAAGGGCTTGGCAGCCGCACAGAAGAAGGCCGGACGCGTAGCTGCCGAAGGAATCGCGTATGCTGCCGTTATCGATAATATCGGCGTCGTCGTTGAGGTCAACGCCGAAACGGACTTCGTAGCCCAGAACGAAAAGTTCGTGGATTTCGTCAAAGGCGTGGCTGCTGCTGCCGCCAAAAACGCGCCTGATGATCTCAATGCTTTGCTGGCGAGCGACTACGGCAACGGCAAAACCGTTCAGGAGATGCAGCAGGAGATGGTCCTCGTCATCGGAGAGAACATCACAACCCGTCGTTTTGTGCGGTATACAACAGGCGTGAACGTTCCATACGTTCATGCGGGCGGCAAAATCGGCGTCATGGTGAATTTGGAAACCGCGAATGTTACCGATATGGATGCTGTCACAACGCTGGGCAAGGATATCGCAATGCAGATCGCTGCGATGCGTCCAACGTATCTTGATAAGTCCGACGTGGATCAGTCCGTCATCGAAAAGGAGAAGGAAATTCTCACCGTCCAGGCGAAGGAAGACCCGAAAAACGCCGGAAAGCCCGAGAATATCATCGAAAAGATGGTCCTTGGCCGCATCAGCAAGTTCTACGAGGAAAATTGCCTCTTACAGCAGGCTTTCGTCAAGGGAGACAAGATATCTGTTGAGAAGCACGTGGCGGAAGTGGCGAAAGGACTCGGCGGTACAATCGTTGTCAAGGCCTTCACCCGCTTTGAAAAAGGCGAGGGCATTGAGAAGAAGCAGGAAAATTTTGCCGAAGAAATTTCAAAGCTGGTACAATAGAAAACCGAACGAACAAACGGCGCAGCAAAAAACTGCGCCGTCAAATTTTATATGTTAAAAACTTTTCATGTTGACAATGGATTTTATATAAATAGAATGGAATTAATGACGAAAATACCTTTAGAATGCTTTAAAGCTTAAAGAAAGGAAATTTCGACTAATGACAGACAGGCGGCGGTATAGGAGATACACTGTGAATTGCGTCGGTCATTTATGTAAAGGTAAATTACGCAAATACGAGTTTCAGATCAATAATATCTCCGCGGTCGGTATGAGCATCACAACGGACCTTGATTTTGATCAAGCAAGCCTCCTTTCGATGTCTATTAGTTTGACGGGATTGCCGTTGCCCCGTGAAAGGCAGCTCAAAGGCGAGGTGGTCATGAAAAAGCGCCTTAAAGCAGCATTATTTAGGTACAGTATTCATTTTGTTGAATTGACAAATGCAGATGTTGTCGAGCTGGACGAATTTCTGCGCTATATGCATAACAATACGTTTAACACAAGCATATTGCTATATGACGACCATGACAGGATGCTTACCTGACCCATTGGATCAGCACATAGGACAGGGATAATATACAAATATGTCGTAAGAATGTGCAAAACAAGGTCTGGACAAGCAAATAACACCGTGATAATATGGATACATAAAATACTTGGCTGCGATAACAATCGCAGTCTAAGCAGAGTAGGACGCCCTGCGTAAAGTGCCGACTGGACGGGGAGTTGTCAGTTGGACGAAGGAAGCATTCCACGGTTCGGTGTCCGCATCCCGCTGCTACATACCGGAGATTTAACCTCCTATATGTGGCGCACATTAACGTGCTTGTTGTACGGTTTCCGCACCGTACGGCTTGTGTACACATTTTAAGGAGGTATTGTTATGCCCAAAAAGAAGCTCTTCTCCACCAAAATGATCGTCACAATGGCGCTCCTGATTGCAATGAGTATCATCCTCGAAAGATTTCTCAGCTTTATGCCGACGGAAAACATCCGTATCACATTCGGCAGCCTGCCGATCATTATCGCCGGACTGCTGTTCGGGCCGATTGCGGGCGGCATTGTAGGACTGTTCGCTGATTTTCTCGGGACAACACTCTTTTCACCCTTCGCTTGGTTTGTACCGATGGCGCTGACACCTGTGATTATGGGCGTCGTTCCGCCCCTTATCGGTATGCTTCTGAAAAAACGCACGCATCTCGTAACGTTCATTGCCATGATCCTGCCGGCTGAAATCCTCGGCCCAATGCTCTGGAGCAACGTGAGTTTGAACTGGCTCTACGGATCCCCGTTTCTTCCCAATCTTCTGTTTCGGGCGCCCTTCAAGGTGGCGATCGCCGTTGTCGACATCCTGCTGATTTTCATGCTTTATAAGAGCGGCTTGTTCAGAGCGCTCGGGTTGGACAGATACGGAGGCAAGAAAGATGAGTTACGAGGAAACGCTGCGATACATCCACAACGTTAAGTGGCAGGGTGCAAAACCAGGGCTTTCGAGGACAAGAGAGCTCCTGAGGGCGCTGGGGAACCCTGAGAAATCGCTGAAATTTGTCCATGTCGCCGGAACAAACGGCAAGGGCTCCACGGCGGCCTGCATTGCGTCCGTCCTGCAGACGGCGGGTTACCGGACCGGGTTATACACCTCCCCGTATATTCTCCGGTTCAATGAGCGCATGCAGGTAAACGGAGCGCATATTACAGACGCCGAGCTCGAGGACATGACGGACCAGATCCGACCGTTTGCCGATGCCATGACGGACGCGCCGACGGAGTTTGAGCTGATCACTGCGCTGGCGATGAAGTATTTCCTGTTTAAGAAGTGCGATATTGTCGTGCTGGAAGTCGGGATGGGCGGCGAGCTGGATTCAACAAATGTCATTGACGTACCGGAAGCGGCGGTTATCACGGCAATCGGTCTGGATCATACGGCAGAGCTCGGCCCGACGCTTCGTGACGTTGCTGCGGCAAAAGCGGGCATTATCAAAAACGGCGGCGACGTCGTCATTTACGGCGGCAACGTCACTTGCAGTGACTACAGGGAAGTCGAGGAAGTCTTTGAACAGACGTGCCGTGAAAAAAATGCCGTTCTGCACCGTACCGATTTTTCAAAGCTGAATATCCTTTCACTCGATCTTGACGCTGTCCTTTTTGATTTTGGGTCACTTAAGAACATCAGACTGCCCCTCGTGGGCGCTTACCAGCCGAAAAACGCGGCGTTGGCGATTACGGCGCTTGAGGTTTTGAGAACTAAAAACTGGAGGATCAGCGATGATGACATCATCACCGGCCTGTCCTGCGTCTGTTGGCCGGGCAGGTTTGAAGTGCTTATGAAACGCCCAATATTCATCCTGGACGGCGCTCACAATCCCCATGGTATCGCAGCGACGGTGGACAGCCTGAGACGTCACTTCGAAGAAAGAAAAATCGTTTTTTTAACCGGTGTCATGGCAGATAAGGATGTCGGTGCGATGATGGGTTACATCGCGCCGCTGGCAAAAGCCTTTGTAGCGGTCGAACCGCCAAATCCCCGCGCGATGAAGGCGGAACGGCTCAAGGATATTCTTTCCGTTTACGGCTTGCCCGTCACCGCCTGCGCCGAGATCCCGGAAGGCGTTGCCGCGGCGATCCGGCAGGCGGAGGAGGACGGTATTGTCGTTGCTTTGGGCTCGCTCTACTTTTCGGGCGACGTCCGAAAGGCGGTAAATGCGCTGAAAAATTAGACGACGGATATATAAAAAACAGCACAATCAACCTTGTGCTGTTTTTTTGTTTCCTATATAATGGCTGAAATAACGACTTTAAAGCCGGTGATGACGATTATTCAGATACAGATACAAATATTCCTTCTTGTTGCCGTCGGATTTTTAATCGGCAAAAAAGGGCTATTCGGCCAGGAAGCACGGCGGGACATGACAAATGTTGTGATCTACGTCATCCTTCCGTGCAGTATATTCCATTCCTTCGAAACACAGCTCACGGCAGGCATGCTGCGTGAATGTGCGGTCGTTTTTGCGATCGCGATGGGAGCGCAGCTGCTTTATATGGTTTTGAACAAATTTCTTTACAACCGCTATTCGCCCGGGAGGCGTGTCATTTTGCAGTACGCCACCATCTGCAATAACGCCGGATTCATGGGACTGCCTGTTATTGCTTCGGTCTATGGGTCGGCGGGAATTTTATACGGTTCCATCGTGCTGATCCCCATCCGTCTTTTTATGTGGACGGCAGGTCTTTCTCTGTTCACTAAAACTGATAAAAAGCAGCAATTCAAGAACCTGGCGACGCACCCCTGCATCTGGGCAGTGATTCTGGGGTTCGCTTATCTGTTTTCGCCGGTCAGACTGCCCGCGGTTTTGAGCGACGCCATCAATGTCATCGGCAGCTGCACAACGGCAATGTCCATGATCGTTGTCGGGTCGATCTTAAGCGATGTTGATTTCAGGACAATCTTAGATAAGGCTTATTATTTCTATTCCTTCATACGGCTCCTGGCAATTCCGGCGTTGATATTTATGGTATTGAGAATCATCGGTGTGGATCCTGTCGTCACGGGCGTATCCGTCCTTTCCTCGGCGATGCCCGCGGCGACAGTGACGGCCATGCTGTCTCATAAATACGGAGGGGATTCGGCCTTCGCCTCAAAGCTTATATTTGTTTCGACGCTGCTATCACTGGTAACTTTACCCATTATAACTGCAATTATGAAGGTTGTGTGAACCAAAATTGCAGTATTTGTATATTATATATAGTAAATGCTGCAAATAACGATAAATATTGCAATAAAAAATTACTTTACTTCATTTACGTGCCGGTTTATAATAAAAAAGACTTATATGTCGCTTGTCGTGTTCGGGCGCACAAAAGGTGTGAGGATTGAGGAGGATTAACCGGAATGAAGATATTAAAAGATGTGTATGAGCAGGTGTTAAGGCGCGATGCCAACGAGCCTGAGTTTCTGCAGGCTGTTAAAGAAGTATTGGAATCCCTGGAGCCTGTTGCTGAAAAATATCCAAAATTCGTTGACGCCGGAATTTTTAAGAGAATCGTTGAGCCGGAGAGAATGATAATTTTCAGGGTACCATGGGTCAATGACAACGGTGAAGTCGTTGTTAACAGAGGCTACAGGGTACAGTTTAACAGTGCCATCGGCCCTTATAAGGGCGGATTAAGATTTCATCCGTCGGTTAATCTCAGTATTATTAAGTTTCTCGGTTTTGAGCAGATATTTAAAAACGCGCTCACAGGCCTCCCGATGGGCGGCGGTAAAGGCGGCAGCGATTTTGATCCGAAGGGCAAGTCCGACGGTGAAATCATGCGTTTCTGCCAAAGCTTCATGTTTGAACTTGCCCGGCATATCGGCCCCGATACAGACGTTCCAGCGGGCGATATCGGCGTCGGCGGCCGCGAGGTGGGCTATTTGTTCGGGATGTACAAGAAGCTCAGAAACGAGTTTACGGGCGTCCTGACCGGCAAGGGACTGTCATTTGGCGGCAGCCTCACAAGAACGGAAGCCACAGGTTACGGCTTGTGTTATTTTATGGACGAAGCCATGAAGAGCATCAATGGGAAGTCGTTTATGGGCTCGACCGTTGTCGTATCCGGCTCGGGCAATGTAGCGATCTATGCGGCTGAGAAGGTTCACCAGCTGGGCGGCAAGGTCGTTGCGATGAGTGATTCTACCGGCTATATCTATGATAAAAACGGTATTGATCTGGCTGTTGTCAAGAAGCTCAAGGAAGAAGAGCGCAAGCGAATCAGCGATTATATTAGTTATCATCCGGAAGCCACATATACTGCCGGCTGCGCTGGTATATGGTCTGTCAAGTGCGATGTCGCGCTGCCGTGCGCAACGCAGAATGAGCTTGACGGCGCTGCAGCAAAGCTGCTTGTCGCCAACGGCTGCTTTGCCGTCGGAGAAGGCGCCAATATGCCTTCCACACCCGAGGCTGTTGATTATTTTGTCGAAAACAAAGTGGTGTTTGCTCCCGGTAAAGCATCCAACGCCGGTGGCGTCGCCTGCTCCGGCCTTGAGATGTCGCAGAATTCCATGAGGCTGTCCTGGACCTTTGAGGAAGTCGATGAGCGGCTTCGGAACATCATGGTTGGCATCTACCGAAACACAAGTGCCTCCGCAAAGGAATTCGGGTACGACAATAACCTTGTCGTCGGCGCGAATATCGCGGGCTTTCTGAAGGTCGCTCAGGCAATGCTGGCCCAGGGCGTTACATACTAATCAATAACGCTGGATGAAATATGCAAAAAACCAACCCGGTTCCGGGTTGGTTTTTAGTAGTATTAATCGTTAATAGCCCATGTCCTCCAAGATTGCTACTGCGTTTTCCACCAAGCTGTGGCACACGGTGGTGAAAAGACCCATTTCTTTTGCCTTCATCCTGTTTTCCGGGGTTGAAATATCAATCCCCAGGAGCTCGCGGCAGACACAGCCGCCGCTTTTCTCTTTAAAGCGCTTCATGAATTCGGCGGTTTCCCTGCCCACATGCTCCTTGGCTTCAAGGTCACCGAGTATATAAAAACCGCAGCTGAGTCCGATGACAAGCACGGCGCCTGTGGCAGCCCCGCAGACCTCTCCGCATCGGACGCCGCCGCCAAGGCCGCTGGAAATTTTCAGAGCCAGCTCCTTGGGAAGAGCGTAATCCTCGCTGAAAGCGGAAAAGACGGATTGGGCACAGTTGAAATAATTGCTCTTTACCAGGTCTAATGCAGTTTCCTGTTTATTCATGTTCTTTGAGAGCTTAGAAGATAAGCTGCAGCGGCAGGCGCTTGATGTCGTTGACGTTGATGCCGAAGACCTCAGCACTGTACTTGTCAATTTCTTCTGTCAGAGTCTCATAGACGCCCGGATATACGGAGCCAGGACCACCCTGTACGATGCAGGGGATAAAGTACTTGCTGCCGCATCTGTCAATGGCTCTGCGAGCGACTTTCGCGCAGTTTTCCCGTGTCCAGCCGGTGAAATCCACGGACTTATTGTCGATATCGCCCATAAATGAAATTTTGCCGCCGTACTTTTTAATAAGCTCAGGGACGTTGTTCGATTCCAGGCAGCCCTGCCAGATGTCGATGCCCATTTCGATCATATACGGTACCAGCGTGGCGGCGTAGCTGTCGCCATGGTGGATCACAAGCTCCACGCCGTTATCGTGGCAGTACT
>JAAYBH010000148.1 GCA_012718935.1 Clostridiales bacterium | reverse complement strand
GGCCTAGCACAGCCCACAACAAGCAGTACGCCATTCGGAGCGAGCAGTTCCCTTGATTTCCTGAATGCCTGATCAGCGTTCATGTGGTGAAGCGAAGCCACAAAAACAATGGCATCGAACGATCCGGGTTCGGCTTTATATGATAGAAAATCCGTCGTTTCAAATAGAGCATTTGCTTTGTCAGGCAGCCTGAACTCAGCCCTCTTTATCGTCTCCGGGTCAGGGTCTATACCTATGACAAGCGAAGCGCGCGGGAGCAGCCGGTTCACAAGCAAACCCTCACCACAGCCGACGTCGAGTATCCTGCGGTTATCTTTCCCTATACATTTGAATATCCACCGATGATACGCCGTATTATGGTTCCAGTAATCGGTAACAAGAGACTGAGGTTCCAAAGAAGCCGGCCGGCCTCCTTATGTGGTATACGCGGATTACAGTCCAAGCGCAATAATGTACTCCAGCTCGCCCACCGGCGTCTCCCGGAGGACGCACTGGCCGATCTGCTCCGGGACGACAAGGGTGATCAGGCTGCCGCTGCGTTTTTTATCGCCTAAAGCGGCGGCGCTCAGCTCCTTTGCTGAAAAGCCTGTTGTGACGGGGAGACCAAAGGACTTGATCACCGAGACGATTTGCTCGCTCGTCGTTTTATCGCAGAGTCCCATTTTTGAAGAAGCGCGGGCGATGACGGACATACCGATGGCGACAGACTTACCGTGGGAAATTTCATAATGACTGCAGACCTCGACGGCGTGGCCGATGGTGTGCCCGAAATTCAGGAGCTTGCGCGGGCCCTGTTCCTTTTCGTCGACGATCACCACATCGCGCTTGATCGTCACGCAGCGGGCAATGATTTCCTCGATATTCAGCTTAATTGGCGGTTTGAGCATATCAAAAAGCTTTTCGTCTGCGATGACGCCGTATTTTATGACCTCGGCAAGGCCGTCGCGGTAACAGTCTCGGCTGAGCGTGTCCAGTAAAGCGTGATCGCACAGGACGAGATCGGGCTGATAGAACGATCCCGCGAGATTCTTACCCGAATCAAGGTCGATCGCTGTTTTGCCGCCGACCGAGGAATCCACGGCGGCGAGAAGCGTTGTCGGAATCTGAATGAAACCGATGCCGCGCATGTAGCTGGAAGCCGCAAAGCCCGCCAGGTCCCCGACAACGCCGCCGCCCAGGGCGATGACAGCGTCGGCTCGGGTGAGCCTGGCATCGGCAAGCAAATTCAAAAGAGAGATAAAATTTGCAGCGTTCTTCGAAAATTCGCCGTGGGGAACCACATACCTGACGACATTGAAACCGGCGGTGACAAGGGACGCTTCCAGCCTGCCCGAATAAAGCGTTTCCACTTGGTCGTCTGTTACAATGGCTGCGGAGCGGCCATTAACGATACCGGCGATCATACAGCCGGCTTCATCCAGCAGCCCGGAACCGATCAGGATATCGTAGGTTTTTGATGCGCTGATTGTAATTTTCTTCATCTTCCGTCAAGCTCCTCCTTGATAGCCCTGCCTTCGTCCAGGAGCGAACGCAGCGACTCTTTATTATTTTCTGAGAGCGCGGCACGGTATCCGGAAACAGAAGCAATGAAAAAATCAAGCTCCCTGATGAGTATATCGCGGTTTTCCAGAAGCAGCTCCGCCCACATATCGGGGTTGAGCCATGCGACCCGCGTCAGGTCCTTGTAGCTCCCGGCGGAATACCCCTTGTGCTCCCTTGCGACCGGGCTTTTGATATAAGCATTGGAAACAATGTGCGCCATCTGGGAGGTGAAGGCGATCATTTCGTCATGCTTTTCTGCCGTCGTAATGGTGAGCCTGCCGAAACCGACGGGCGCCAGTGTTTCTTCAAGCCTGTCAAAAAGCATGATATCATCGTAGGAGGGGGGTACCAGAATCATGACCGCGCCTTTAAACAACGTCGCTTTGCTGTATTTGAACCCTGAATTGTGCGTACCGGCCATCGGGTGGCCGCCGACAAAAGTGAAGCCGTAACGGCGGGCAATATCAAAGCATTTTTCACATACTAACCGCTTGACGCCGCAGCAGTCGATCACGAGCGTCTCTTTATTGAGCAGAGGCGCGATGCTGTCAAGATAATCGACGGCGGCCCCGGGGTAGACGGCGATGAAAATAACGTCGCATGTGCCGACCGTTTCATTATCAAGCGCTCCATCCACGGCGCCGGAGAGCTGTGCGATACCGAGGACCGAGGTGTCACTGTCGAAGCCAAGAATGGTGTGCCCTGCGCTCTTGTACGCTTTTGCAAGGGAACCACCGATGAGGCCGAGCCCGGCAATACCGACTGTCATTCAGCCATCACCTCGCGGATCCTGCGAATCTTGTCGGCTACGGCTCTGAATTGCTCGGGTGTCAGCGACTGCGCTCCATCGCAGAGAGCGTTTGCCGGATCGTTGTGTACCTCGATCATGACGCCGTCAGCGCCGGCCGCCGCCGCAGCAAGTGCCATGGGTTTCACAAGGCGGGCCATACCGGTGGCGTGGCTTGGGTCGACGACAATCGGAAGATGGGTGAGCTCCCGGAGCATCGGGACGGCAGAGAGATCCAGCGTATTTCTGGTATAGGTTTCAAAGGTCCGGATGCCGCGCTCACAGAGGATGACGTTATTGTTGCCGCCGGCCATGATATATTCGGCGCTCATCAGCAGCTCCTTGAGCGTGTTGGCAAGACCTCGCTTCAGAAGAATTGGCTTGTTCGTCATACCCAGCTCCTTCAGAAGCTCAAAGTTCTGCATATTGCGCGCCCCGACCTGAATAATGTCCACCTCTTCAAACATGGGGAGGTGGTTGGCATTCATGATCTCCGTGATAATCGGCATGCCGGTATTTTTCTTCGCTTCCAGAAGGAGCTCGATACCCTCGGCCCGCAGCCCCTGGAAATCGTAAGGGGAGGTGCGGGGCTTAAACGCACCGCCGCGCAGGATCGACGCACCCGAAGCCTTGACGCTTTCGGCAATGCCCAGAATCTGCTCCTCCGATTCGACAGAGCAGGGACCGGCAATCAGCTGAAAGTGCCCGCCGCCGATGAGGACACCGTTTCCGGCGTCAATTGCCGTATCATCCGGATGAAACTGACGGTTGGCGCTTTTAAAGGACTCTGTGATGCGCTTGATCGATTCGATCATATCAAGCCCTTCTAAAAGCTCAATATCGATCTTGCTTGTATCTCCGATAAGCCCGAGAATTGTGCGAAATTGGCCGACCGATAGGTGGACGTCAACTCCCTTGCTCTTGAACCATGCCACGAGATTATCGATCTGCTGCTGGGTTGTACCCGGTTTTAATACTGCGACCATTTTGAAAATCCTCCTGAATAAACTTAAAGGGACTATGCAGCGATTTATCTGCACAGCCCCTTGCAATTGTAGTTACTTTTCAGGTAACCGTCATATTGCACTTTTCGCAGCATAAATCGCTTTTACTTCATTTCTAAAAAAGTAAAAGTAATAATATGCATATGCAAAAAGTACGTTTTTCATTTTGTCTCCTTTACCAGGAATGACAGTGATGACTATTTTTTACACTCTAACATATCATACTATGCGTGTCAATACTTTGCTGTGTTAAATTTAAACCGACGGTTTTCTCTTGACATTTGACGCATAAGAAAGTACAATCGCTGATATAATTAATTAGTTTATCTAACTAAATGGTTCGGTGGTGGTGGTCGGATATGCAGAGTTTTCAGATGATGCTGAACAATATGCTGATGCAAGTATATCATAATATTGTCCGGGTGGAAGAAGAGTTTTTGCAAAAAAACAATCGGATTAACCTCACAATCCGCGAAATGCATCTCATTGAGTGCGTCGGAGAGGACAGGGAGAACGGAAAGACGGTCAGCGAAATTGCAGAGTTTCTTAAGCTCGCCAAGCCCTCCGCCACTGTCGCTGTCAATAAGCTTGTAAAAAAGGGTTACCTTATAAAAAACGGCTGCCAGACGGACGGCCGTATCGTCCGCGTCACCCTGACGCGGGAAGGGCGCAAGGTTTTTTCTTATCATCAGCGCTACCACATGAGCATGATACATGAAATTGAGAGTGAATTTGGTGAAGACGAACGGGATATGCTTGTTCGTGTTATAACCAAGCTGAATAAATTTTTCGAAAAGAGCGTTGGAGCGGAGACATGAGTTTTAGAATCCTGGGTACCGGTCATTGCGTGCCTGCGCGCGCTGTGACAAATGAAGAGCTTTCCAAGTATGTCGATACATCGGACGAGTGGATCAGGCAGCGTGTCGGCATAGCGGAGCGCCGTGTCTGCACGACGGAAACAGCCGCCGACCTGGCTTGCGGCGCGGCAAGGGAAGCGCTCGATATGGGCAAAACAACGCCGGATGAGTTGGATATGATCATCTGTGCCACGGTCAGCCCCGACGACGCGTCGCCCTCAATGGCCTGTATGCTGCAGAATATGCTGGGTGCCACATGTCCGGCCTATGATGTCAATGCCGCCTGCAGCGGGTTTATCTATGCTCTGGATACGGCCGCCGGATTTTTCGCGCGGCAAAAAGTGAAAAAAGTACTGGTGATCGGCGGCGAGCGCCTGAGCCGACTGGTCGACTGGACGGACCGCAACACCTGCGTGATCTTTGCCGACGGCGCGGGTGCCGTTGTCCTGGGTGAAGGAGATAACTATCTGTCTTCCAAGCTCTACGCCAAGGGCGGCAATAACGTCATCAGCATTCCGATGCACGAAGGGAAATCACCTTTTTACAGGCCGGAGCCGCGTCATCCGTATATTTATATGAACGGTCAGGAGACTTTCAAATTTGCTGTCAACGCCATGTCGGGTGATTTGACCGACGTCATCAGGGATGCGGGGCTGCAGCCGTCCGATATATCCTGGGTCATTCCGCATCAGGCCAACGTCAGAATCATCGACGCTGCCAGCAGAAAGCTGGACATTCCGGCGGACAGGTTTGCCAAAAATATTGAAAAATACGGCAATACTTCGTCTGCCAGCATCCCGATCCTGCTGGATGAGCTCAACAGGGCAGGCAAGCTTAAGGACGGCGCGTATATCGCTCTATCCGCCTTCGGCGGCGGATTGACCAGCGGCGCCTGTGTTATAAAGTGGAACACCATTTAATGCGCGCCATAAATTTGTAAACAATACGCTCGAGGGGAAGTGTCCTTCCGATGGGGCGATATGAATTAACAGGAGGAAAATATCATGGTATTCGAAAAAATCGCAGGGATGATCGCGGAGCATTTCAGCATCGACATCAGCACAATCACAAAAGAGACGACCTTTGAGTCGCTCGGTATCGACTCCCTTGATACCGTCGAGATGGTCATGCAGCTTGAAGAAGACCTTGGCATAGAAATTGAGCTTGAGGAGAAGATGGCAACCGTCGGCGAGCTTGCTAATTTTATTGAAACGAAGCTGGGCTGAGGACGACCGAAAGGAAAGAGAAAAATGATCAAGACGCCGGTATGTGATATTCTGGGGATCGAAAACCCGATTCTTCAGGGCGGTATGGCGTGGATTGCCGACGGCAGGCTGGCTGCCGCCGTATCGAACGGGGGCGGGCTCGGTATTATATCCGCCATGAACGCCGGCGCCGACTATCTCAGGGAACAGATCAGAACAGCGCGAAGCCTGACCGATAAGCCCTTCGGTGTGAATATCATGCTGATGAGTCCCTTCGTGGAAGAGGTCAGCAGGGTTGCGGCCGAGGAAAAGGTGGCCGTTGTTACGACAGGCGCGGGGAATCCGGCAAGGTTCATCCCGATGTGGAAGGATGCCGGCATCAAGGTGATCCCTGTTGTGGCGTCCGTGGCGCTTTGCAAGCTCCTCACCCGGGCCGGAGCCGACGCCATCATTGCCGAAGGCGGTGAGAGCGGCGGTCATGTGGGGGAGACATCAACCCTGGTGCTTGTCCCGCAGGTCTGTGACGCGACAAGGCTGCCTGTCATTGCAGCCGGCGGTATTGCCGACGGGCGCGGCGTGGCCGCATGCTTTCTGCTCGGCGCCGTGGGCGTCCAGCTGGGCACGCGTTTTCTTGTGGCCGACGAATGCTCCGTCCATGAAAATTATAAGGACAAAATTATCGCCGCCAATGATATTGCGACAATTACTACGGGAAAACGGCTGGGACACCCTGTCAGAAGCCTGAAAACACCGTTTTCAAGGGCATATTATAAGGCGGAATACTCCGGCATGTCCGATGATGAGCTTGAAGCCCTCGGCGGCGGCGCGCTACGCTTGGCTGCTGTGGAAGGCGACCTTGAGAAAGGCTGTTTTCTTGCGGGACAGGCGGCGGGCATGGTGCGCAGAAGGCAGCCGGCCGCGGAAATCATACGCGAGATATTTGAGGAAGCCGAAAACGTATTGAGCGGAGCGAGTAGATGGATAAGATAGCTTTTATATTTTCCGGCCAGGGCGCCCAGTACAGCGGCATGGGAAAGGCCCTTTACACCTGCAGTCCGGCAGCCCGGCGTGTCTTCGACATGGCGGACAGGATTCGTCCGGGGACGTCACGGCAGTGCTTTGACGGGACGCCGGAAGAACTGACAGTGACTGAAAACACGCAGCCCTGTATCTTCTGCGTCGATCTCGCCGCGGCGGCGGCGCTCGGCGAAGCGGGTATTAAAGCCGATATGCTGGCGGGTTTTTCCCTCGGGGAAATCGCTGCGCTGGCCTATTCCGGTGCCGTCACCTATGAGAGCGGCTTTGAACTGGTCTGCCGGAGGGCCCAGCATATGCAGAAGGCATCTCAAAAAGCGCCGGCGGCGATGGCCGCTGTGTTGAAGCTCTCTGACGATGAGGTTGTCGCGCTGACGAAAGAGTTCGATTATGTCTACGCCGTCAATTTCAACAGCCCCGGACAGGTTGTCGTCTCCGGCCCGCCGGACGCGCTGGAGGCTTTTAAAACACGCGTCAGGGACGCGGGCGGAAAAGCCATGCCTCTGAAGGTCAGCGGCGGCTTTCATTCGCCCTTCATGGCCCCGGCCTCAGATGCGTTCATGAAGGAGCTGGATGCGTTCACAATATCGCCGCCGTCCGTCTCTCTCTATTCGAACGTAACGGCAGAGCCTTATGAGGATGATTACAGATACCTTCTGTACCAACAGATAAAAAGTCCGGTGCAATGGTGGCGTACCGTTGAAAATATGATCGAAAACGGCGCCGGCACGTTTATTGAGGTCGGACCGGGGAAGGTTTTATCGGGGCTTGTCTCAAGAATTTCCGACAGGGTCCGCGTTCTGAACGTCGAGGACGAAGCGAGCCTGTACAACACAGTATCTGAGGTGGGAAATAATGCTTAACGGAAAGGTCGCCCTCATCACAGGCGCGTCTCGCGGAATCGGCCGCGCGATTGCCCTGAAATTTGCAAGTCTGGGCGCCGACGTCGCTGTTGTCTACGCCGGAAACGATGATAAGGCAAAAGAAGTTGTGGAGGCTGCACGGGGATACGGCGTCAGAGCCGAAGCTTATAAATGTGACGTATCGGATTACAACGCCGTTAAAGAGACGGTGGACGCTGTGAAAAACAACTTCGGACCTTTCGATATCCTTGTCAACAACGCTGGCATAACAAAAGACGGTCTGGTGATGACCATGAAGGAAGAGGCTTTTGACGCCGTCGTCGACACCAATCTCAAGGGCGCCTTCAATATGATCCGCCACTGCAGCCCCATGTTTGTCCGTAAAAAAAGCGGTAAGATCATTAATATCAGCTCGGTCGCCGGACTGCTGGGAAATCCCGGCCAGTCAAATTATGCGGCCTCAAAGGCCGGGCTTATTGGCCTGACGAAGTCGGTGGCCAGGGAGCTGGCGTCACGCAATATCACCTGCAATGCCATCGCGCCCGGCTTTATACAGACAGATATGACTGAAAATATCACACAGGATAATCCGCTCATGAACAATATCCCGCTGGGGCGGGTCGGGCTGCCGGAGGAAATTGCCGAGCTCGCGGCATTTTTGGTACAGGACGGCGCCAATTACATAACCGGGGAGGTTATCAGGATTGACGGCGGCCTGGCAATGTAAAGGAACGGGGTGTAAAGAGATGAACAGAGTTGTTATTACCGGTTTGGGCGCCATTACGCCGGTCGGCAATGATATTCAGACAATGTGGGAAAACCTCACAGCCGGCCGCCATGGCATCGGCCCTATCATAAAATTCGATAATACTGACTTTAAAACAAAGCTGGCGGCCGAGGTCAAGGGCTTTGACCCGCTGCTCTACATGGAGAAAAACGAAGTGCGCCGCAGTGATCTGTATACCCAATATGCCATGGCAGCGGCGTTTCAGGCGGTTACTGACAGCGGCATCTCCGGGACGGTGGCGCCGGAACGTCTGGCCGTCTACTTCAGCTCCGGCATCGGCGGGATAAATACGCTGACCGAGGAGCATTCAAAAATTGTCGGCGGCGGGCCGCGCAAGGTCTCGCCCCTGTTTGTGCCAATGATGATCGCCAATATTGCCGCGGGTTCCATTGCGATCAAATACAAGGCTCAGGGCTCCTGCAAATGCATCGTCACGGCCTGTGCAACAGCCTCGGACTCCATCGGCGAAGCGTTCCGAGCCATCAAGCACGGCTACGCGGATGCCGTTATCACCGGCGGCAGCGAAGCGGCCGTTATGCCGCTCTCCATCGCAGGTTTTGCGAATATGACGGCACTGACAACGTCTGCAGATCCCGATAACGCCTCGCTCCCCTTTGACAGACGGC
>JAAYBH010000147.1 GCA_012718935.1 Clostridiales bacterium | reverse complement strand
TGAATAACGCGCTTTGCGATTTCCTCGAAACGGGCAAATCTGACTTGTTGTAAAAACCTCAAAGTCTTTGCTGATGGACAGCCGGCATCTTGATTTTATGTCAAGGTGCCGGCTGTTTGACGCTTACAATCGGTAAGCGGAAAGTATTTCACGTAGGCAAAAAATAATCGGATGCCGTTTTGCGGCACCCGGGCAAGAGGTTTGATGTTGGTCAATTCGCGGAAATGGGCAGCTTACAGTCGGCAGGTACAGCTTCTGACCACGGCAATACGGATGCGATCAGGTTGTCGTCAAAAGTATCTGCTTGAGACATCGTTTCAAATAGCCAACTCAAATAATGATATGGTTTGAGATTGTTTGATTTGGCCGTTTCTATGATGCTGTACACGATGGCACTGGATTTTGCGCCCTTCGGCGTCGCGGAGAACAGCCAGTTCCGGCGTCCGACGCAGAAGGGGCGGACGGAATTCTCGCAGCGATTATTTGAGACAGGAACTATTGGATCATCAAGAAACTTAACAAGATACTTCCGTTCATTCAAAGCATAATTCACCGCTCTGCTTAGGGCAGTGCCTTTTCCGGGGTTTACAGAATCAAGCCACGACCAAAAGACTTCGAGAAGGACGGATGCACACTCCCGACGTATTTTGATGCGTTCTTTGATATCATATTTCCCGGCACGTTCCAAGTCAAATAGTTCGTTGCATAGGAAGAAGCCGACGGCTGATTTGACCGGATGGGATTTCAGGTCCTCGAGAATCTCCTTTTTAAATTCATAGCGCTCTTTGTTGGATTTGGGCCTCCACGGCGGCTCCTTCGCAGGTTCGTATAGCGCCGTGCCTTCTGGCATCGCGTCCTTAAAACGCCGTCGCAGATGAGCAATGCAACCGCATCTTTCCGCATTAAGGCCGTTATACCCATCGTAGCCGTCCACAATGAGGTATTTGTTGTACTCTCCCAGAAAAGTTTTCGCGTTTTCTCCGGCCCGGCTCGGTGAATACATATACAAAACCGCTGGCTTTGCGCTGAACTCCCCGCTGCAGAAAACCCACATGTAGGATTTCTGGGTTGCCTTGCGGCCCTTCTCTTTCAAAACCTGCGTTCGGGTTTCGTCTGCCTGGACGACATTTTCCGCAAGTACGGAGGCTCTAAGAGCTTCCCATATCGGTTCCAGGTACATTTCTGCACTGCGGATAACCCAGTTGGCCAACGTCACCCGGGGTATGCTCAGACCGTTATTCTTAAAATCCTGTTCAAGGCGGTACAGCGGCAACGCCAGCGCATATTTGGCATAAAGTACGTAGCTGAGCAGGGATGCGGAAGCCATGCTGTTTGGTAAGACGGGTTTCGGCGCCGGAGCCCGAACGATTGTCTGGGCAGCAACATCCGGCATTTCGGCATCCTTTGCGGTATCTTTTCCGCAGCAGCCGCAGACGTAGCTTTCCTGCATATGCCGGTTTATGTAATACCTTGCCGGCTCAAATATCATTTCGTCCCGAACCTTGGCCTGCCCAATGATTTTCAGCGCATCGCCGCATTTCGGGCAAACGCGTTCCTCTTCCGGCAGCGTATGGACAATCTCTACGACAGGCAGGTCTTTCGCCATTTCTTCGTGGGTGCGTTTGGGTTTCCGGGAATGCCCTGCAACAAGGGTTCTCGGCTCTTCAGCCTTTGGGTTTGACTCCGCTTCTGCTTCGTTGAAAAGAGAAATTTGATCGCCGGACTGCTCTTCGACCGCGTATTTCGTTTTTTCACTGGACTGCCCGAAAAGCATCTTTTGGTATTGCCTGACGACTTCCGCGAGATGGGTGTTTTCATCTTTCAGCTGATCAAGTTCAGTTCTCAGGCCATTAATCTCGTGTTCCAGCTGTTGTATCTGTCCGGTTGAATCTAAGGTGACGGCGGCATCTATGTTATTATTCTCCAACGAAAACACGCCGCCTTTCCAGTAACTTTTTACACCGATATTTTACCATATTTAGGCCAAAAAGTCCAGAAAAACAGCACATTTCTTGCGCTTTTTAAGATCAAAAAAGATCCTTCGGCGACGACTTCCGTATCGCCTTTGCCTGCTCTATGCACAGCCCCTCCATCAGCCAGCGATACTGCTGCGACGTCAGGTCAACAACCTCTTCCGGCGTCCTGGGCCATTGATATTTTCCGCCGTCCAGACGCTTATACACCATCACAAAACCGTCGTCTTCGTAATACAACCCCTTGACCCTGTCGCAGCGCCGCCCGCAAAACAGAAAGAGGCTTCTTGCATATGGATCCAAATGAAATGTCTGCTGAACGATCGCCGCCAGACCATCGATTCCTTTCCTGATGTCCGTATACCCGCAGGCGATGTAAATATGATCAGCTCCGCTGAAGTCTTTCAGCATATACTCTTCAGCGCCTGTAATGTATGAGTGATAACATCAAAGTCAGCCCCGTTATAGATTTCCAATTCAACGTCGTCCATTTTAAGCGTGATCGCCGCGTCTTGTTTGCGACAGGCCGGCTGCTTTAACTCCGCAAAGACCATAGTTTCCTGTAGTCCCGCCGGCAGCTGGCTACCGCCAACTATCATTTTTTCACACGCTGTAAGCGGTAAAATAAACTGAGCCGAAAACGGCCAAGAGAAGTGAGCCAGAAATGGCCACGAATTGAGCCACCCCGAGAAAAGCCACAACCAACCGAATGGTAAAATGAAGTCGGGAGGTGTGAGCGAGAAATGAAGGGATGGCATATGTATAGTGAAATTCAGGCATTAAAAGAAAAGGGCTTCAGTATCCGGCAGGTATCGCGGCTAATCCGT
>JAAYBH010000017.1 GCA_012718935.1 Clostridiales bacterium | reverse complement strand
TGGTCCGAGTGACAAGACTTGAACTTGCGGCCTCTTGACCCCCAGTCAAGCGCGCTACCAACTGCGCCACACCCGGATATGGAATTTTTGACGCTCAATGATGATAACACATATCGCCGCTTAATGCAACACGGAAAACGAATTTCCGTTGAAAAGTTTCAGAAATGAAACCGCTTGATGAGTTCGTTTTTATACTTTTTGTCGGCGAAGATGAACATGCCCAAAAGCGTGATGAACGAATAGAAGGCGGAGACAATGCTGGGCCATGCGGTGGTCACAAGGCCGGCGATGACCGAGATGACGGGCAGGACGCCCAGAAGGATGGTGATGAACTGGTACAAGGCGTATTCGCGCCATTTCATCCGCTTGATCAGAATGACAAGGGAAATAAACGTCGTAGCGGCGATGAAAAGAAAGGGCACGACGTAATCCAGGCTCCAGCCCTTGGCGCCGACAACAAACTGCGCCACGACGAAAAAGACGCAGGCGGCAACGGCGTCGACAGTAATATGGTGGCCGATGTTTTTCCTGGCGTTGATGGGGTAAATAATCGCCGCCCAGAAAAATCCGATGCCGCCGGCGACGAGCAGCGACCAGAGGACGCCGCTGTAAAACATAAGATTGATCAGCAGGCATGTGGACGCGCCGGCAATCGAAATGAACAGCAGAAGGCGCAGGGCAAAAT
The DNA here is from genome assembly GCA_012718935.1 of Clostridiales bacterium. Classification (GTDB taxonomy): domain Bacteria; phylum Bacillota; class Clostridia; order Oscillospirales; family Oscillospiraceae; genus Sporobacter. Next base: position 6,755 of record JAAYBH010000017.1, on the reverse strand, counting down.
TATACTTGATCTCACCGCTGTATACCGGATAGACATCCTCCGGCGCGGCGCATTCCGCTTCCGGTGCTGTTTCCGTGTTTTGGCTGCCTGTGAGCTGGGACGCACACAAGGGGCAAAACTCGTAGACTGTGTTGACCGACAGCTCGCATTTTCTGCAGTATTTCATAAGGATGCTCCGTAATTGGATTCGATGACGATATCCAGGCCCTTCTTCGCGAGAAATCGGAAGAAATACCGTTCGATGTCTGTCTCCTCCATCACCCGTGTGAAGGAAATCGTCATACTGTCCTCGAAGGTGCATATGGCGCAGCTGAAGGCATTCAAAACCGGCGCCCCGAGGATAAAATCGAACCGTCTGATACCGCTTTTCATGGAGTCGGGAACGCGGACGACGCCGAGATTGCTGAGCGTTGTCGTCACAAGTTTCTCTCCGTAAAGGCTATAGGCCGTCCGCAGGGCGATATTCTTGAGAAACAGCGGCGCAAAACGGACAAAGGGGCTTCGTTCCGCGCTGACGTTGGCGCCGATTTTTTCGAGCAGCTTTTCCCTTTTCACGTCGTTCCGGAGCTGCTCTTTGACCGATTCAAGTATCTGCTCGAAGGTGTACTCTCCCGAATCAAAGGTCATGCCCACATTGACGTAGGATGAGAAATTTCGGAGAGTATTCGATTCCATATGCTTTCTCAGATTGACGGGGATTGAAATTTTAACCGGTTGCCTGTTCCCCCGGCCCTTGAGCTGCATCTCATAGATGGCGCTGATGATGAGCGCGGCCGAATATTCCGTAACCGTTGACGCGCAGCTCTCAGCGAGCGACTTGAAAGCGCCGGGACGAAGGATACCCTGGGTGAGGCGGACATATTGGGGGGCGATCCGCGTACCCTTCAGCTGGTAGGCCTTGCTTTCCTTCCGGCTGCTGACTGCTTTCTGATCGAAATACTTCAGGAAGCTGTCCTCAATCTCACCCAGCGCCGGGCAGGACTGTCCGTCCAGAATGCCGTCGTCAGCAACGACAGGCTTGCCGAGGAGCGCCAGATAGTTAAAGACAAGGGCTTTGAGAAACGCGGCGGCGCCTGTGCCGTCCGACAGGACGTGGAAGACCTCAAGGCTGATTCTCGCATTGTAATAATTGACGCGGAATAGATAGCCGTTCGTCTCTCTCAGGTCAATCGGCCGGCAGATCGGCGCACTCTCCAATAGCACGGCGGCTTTTTTGAGGTTCTGCTCAAAATAATACCAGAACAGCCCTTTCTGCATCCGGACGCCAAAGGTGGGAAATCGCGGCAGCGTCTGCGTCAGGGCTGTCTGAAGGATTTCGGGATTGACTTTTTCGCAGAGCTCGACGGACATTCTGTAGACGCTGGCTCGCTTGGCATTGGAGACAGCGGGATAAATTTTGGCGGCATTGTCGAGCCTATACCATCTGTTTTCGTTTTTTATGACGGCCTGCGCATCCATAGTAGGGTCCTCTCTGCTGCTTTTTTACCATTAGGTAATGCTAGCATTCCCGCATCATCATGTCAAGAATTTATTTTGCTATGTATTACCTGAGATTACCGCAACATATTTGACCCCGGTGACAACGCCGGTTACGGCGCCCGAGGTCATATCGGCCAGTCCCGTTTCAAATAACGGGAGGTCTTTTTCGGGAAACAGCGCGCCGAGCGTGACGTCTACCCCATAATCGGTGCGCTCAATCCTGCCGCCGAAGACCTCAATTTCGTTTTTTACGCGCTCCAGAAGGCCATAAGGACAGACGATCTCCAGACATGCCCACAGCCGCATTTCAGCGATACCGGCGGCGTCCAAGGCCAGCTTCGCCGTGTGGGCGTATGCACGGGTCAGGCCCCCTGCGCCCAGCAGAATGCCGCCGAAATAGCGGGTGACGACGCAGAGAACGTTCTCAATCCCGGCCCGTCGGAAAACCTCTAGCATTGGCTGTCCGGCTGTCCCCTGGGGCTCGCCGTCATCGGCGTAACGGACAGCTTCAGCGCCGCCGGGCCCGTCACCGCGCAGGATATAACACCAGCAGTTGTGACGCGCGTCGTAATATTTCGCTTTCACGCCGGAGAGAAGCTCCTTTGCCTGCCCCACCGACTCAATCGGCCAGACCTGTCCGATGAACCGGGAACGCTTTTCAACAAACTCGGCCTCGCCATATGACGCTGGTACAAAATACGCCATCCGTCATCTCGCCTGCCTTTCTATGAGTTTTCCGTGACCACGTAATCCCGTACCCTGCCGTATGTCCCGGGGTTTAAAACAGCTTCCACCTCGATACCGTCGTCCAGATACTCAAGGCGCAGGACCGACGCCTCCCTGTGCAGCAGTTCAAGGAGACCGCCTTTGTCATAGGGAAGCCGGAGGACGGCTCTTTTTTTGGTTTTCTGGAGAATATTTTCTATTTTTATTATCAGTGCGTCAATGCCATTTCCGGTCCTGGCCGAAACCTCGACGATATCATCGCCGCGGGGGTGGGACACGCTGAGGTCCAGATCGCACTTGTTGAACACTTCGATGCGCGGCGTCGCCTCCGCGCCCAGCTCAAGAATCAGCTCATCCACTACCTCCGCCTGCTGAATCCACAGCGGATTTGACGCGTCGATCACATGGAGCAGAAGATCGGCGTACGCCAGCTCCTCCAGCGTCGCCTTGAAGGCGTCCACCAGATGATGCGGGAGCTTTCTGATGAAGCCGACCGTGTCGGAGAGGAGCACCTCCAGCGTATCGCTGATTTTAAGCCGCCGCGTCGTCGTATCAAGGGTGTCAAAAAGACGGTCCCGGGCGGAGATGTCAGCGCCTGTCAGCTTGTTTAAAAGCGTCGATTTTCCCGCGTTGGTATAGCCCACCAGCGCGACGACGGGCACGCTGTTTTTTTCACGCAGCCGCCGCTGGGTCGAGCGCACCTGACGCACCTGCTCCAGCTCTTCCTCCAGCTTCGATATCTTCCGCCGGATATGACGGCGGTCCGTTTCAAGCTGCGTTTCACCCGGTCCGCGGGTGCCGATGGGCGCCGAGGTGCCTGCCTGCCGCTCCAGATGTGTCCACATTCCGGTGAGTCTCGGCAGCAGGTATTTGTATTGGGCCAGCTCCACCTGCAGGCGGCCCTCCCGGGTTTGCGCCCGCTGGGCAAATATATCCAGTATGAGTCCCGAACGGTCCAGGACGCGGACACCCAGCGCTTCCTCCAGCGCTCTTGTTTGGGACGGGGACAGTTCATTGTCGAAGACGGCCAGCGTACAGTCCTCCGCATCGATGAGGGCTTTCATTTCCTGTGCCTTTCCCTCGCCGATAAACGTCCTTGGATCGGGCGTCGGCTTTTTCTGCAGGATACGCCCGGCGGAGATGCCGCCGGCTGTTTCCAGAAGTGCTTCCAGCTCGTCCAGGCTCTCATCCGTGGAGCGCTCCTTAAGGTCCATGCTGTCTGCCGCAAGGCCAGCCAGCACGGCTTTTTCTTTATTTTGATTTGGTGTATCTATATAAGTCACCTGTTTCTTTTGGATTATTATTTCGTTAATACCTCGACGATTTCTCCCACGTACATGCGGTGGTAGTCGCCTTTTTCGTAGGCGGCGGAGATTTCGGGGGTCAGGAAATTTTCGGGTTCGAAATCGTGGAAGTAGATTTTTTTGCAGACGACGACGAGGTCTGCTTCCTGGAAATATACGGCCCCCGAGTCGGTACAGCAGGGCGTCAGACCCGCTTCTTTCGCTTTGTCGATGTCGCGGCCGCTTTTGGAACCGCAGAGATAGAGCATATCCCTGTACTTCTCGCCGTAGAAGCTGAGAGTATAATATTTTCCGTAATCCATGAATTTACGTGTATACCGCGACGGCCGGACAAAGCAAAATGCGACGGCTTTCTGCCACAGGACGCCGAGGCCGCCCCAGCTGGCCGTCATTGTGTTGAACCCCGACTCATCGCCGCCTGTGATCAGCATCCATTTATCGCCAACCATCTCGAAGACATTGCCTCCAAGCTCTTTAACACCGATTTTTTTAAACATGTATGCCGCCTCCCGTTAATTTGTCTTTTCATTCATTATATCGCACGGAGTAAAAAAAATATACCCGCACCTTGTCAGTGCGGGTCATTTCTGAGGGGTTATCTCAGGCCGAATTTTTTGTTGAACTTGTCAACGCGTCCGCTGGTATCGACCAGCTTCTGCTTGCCTGTATAAAAAGGGTGACATTTCGAGCAGATTTCCACCTTAATGTCCTTCTTTGTGCTACCCGTCTCAATAACCTCACCGCAAGCGCACTTAATGGTCGTCTGCTGATAGTTGGGATGGAGCCCTTCCTTCATCATGTTCACCTCTTTCAATTTATCGAAATTTTGTCGTAATGTGTAAATGCACGTATATTGAAATACGCACGAAACATATTAGCATAGAAACTACTAAAATGCAACAGCTAATTTTATAACTTTTACGGCACTTCGCAAGCCTTTCCCAGCGTGAAAAAGTAGAGCAGCCTGCTCTCTACCGGCAGTCCGAGAATGCGTTCCATCGCCCGGCCGTAAGCGCTCAGCTGCGGGGCGTACAGCCTTGTCTTATCCCCCAACGTCTCCTCCGTCACAACATCGGATTTGAAATCAACGATATGGAGGGCGCCGCTCTCAACAAAGCAGCAGTCGACAACGCCCTGGAATAAAATTTCGTCGCCGGCGGCATATACCGCGTCATGATAGTAGTCACTCGCAGGGACGAGCAGTGAAAACTTGAATTCCCTGTAGAGCTTTTCCGCCCGCAGAACGCGCTGTCCCAGCGGGGATGCGAAAAACGCACCGATTTTCCCGGGTTCGGCGGCGTCGGCCTGCTGCGCGCTCAGAAAATTCTTCTCCCTGAGACGCCTAAGCTCCGCCTGGATACCGTCCGGACTGCCGCATTTACCGTAATCGATATACTGCATGGCGAGATGAAGCGCCGTTCCGCGCTCCGCCGGTGTCAGGGCGGTCCGCATGGTGATAAAGCCAGGACGCGCGGCCGGCGGCTGCTTTTTAGCGTACGCCGGCGCTTCGGCTTCTTCCGCCGCTTCAAAGTCCGAATAGCGGCCTTTCAGCTCCGTGGCTGTCAGCTTTGATGGAATCGAGGCAGAGGCCGGATATGGATACAGATACCCAAGTCTTCGGCGCACTTCCTCCACAGCCTCCGGGCTTGCCTTCACGCGGGCCGGCTCAGGCTGCTTTGCCTGCCGTGAAGCTCCCCGTATTGTGTCGGTATCGATCCTCCGGATGTCCCATGCATCCTCGCCGGACCGTGCCGCACCGTCGTCCCCTCTCAGGCAGCCGGCTTCAGGGCGCGTCAGGACCGGAAGCAGAATGAGACCGGCCAGGCAGTTGACGTTTTCCAGGACCTGCGGCGGTACCGGGGCGGCCGCATCCTTTGACAGCTTTAAGAGTTCCCTGCCGGCATCGGCAAATGACGCGACGATGATGAGCTTTTCTCTCGCCCTCGTCATGGCGACGTACAGAATACGCAGCTCCTCCGCCATCATTTCCGCCGTCAGCTTTCCCGCAACCGCCATCCGGGCGAGCGTCGGATATTCAATCCGCCGCGCAAGATCGGTCACCTTGGCGCCGACGCCAAGCTGCGCGTGGATGAGAAGCGGCTTCGACGCATCCCTGTTGTTAAAGCGTTTCGCCGTGTCGGCGAGGATCACAACGGGGAATTCCAAGCCCTTGGATTTATGGATGCTCATGATTTTAACGGCGTCACCCGGCATGCCTTCGTTTTTTTCACCCGGCTCAACCCCATTCTCTATGAGCTTTCGAACGAAGGTCAAAAAGCCGAAAAGTCCTTTGTAACCGCTTTGCTCGTACCTGGCCGCCAAATCCAGAAGCTTCATCAGGTTTTCACGCCGAGCCTCCCCGCCGCTCAGGGCGCCCATCACGCCGAGGATTCCGGTTTTATTGTAAACATGCCAGATCAGCCCGTCCGACGTCATATCCGGCGCCGCTTCCCTAAACGCGCTCAGCATGTCGAGAAACGCGCGGCATTTTGCGTCCGACTCGGCCGCTTTTCTGAGGGCGGTATAGATATCGGCGCTCTTGTCGGCGAGCCGTACGCGCGCCAGCTCGTCCGGTGTAAAGCCGCCCACAGGGCTTCTCAGCACGGCGAGCAGCGGGACATCCTGAACCGGATTATCGATAATCTCCAGCAGAGAGAGCATGACGGCGATCTCCTGGGTCTCGAAAAAGCCTTCCCCGTCCGGTGCGGCGACAGGGATCTGCCGGTCCGCCAGCGCACGGGTGTAGATGGCCGCCTTATCCTTGACAGAGCGCAGGAGGATGGCAATATCGCCGTAATACAGAGGGCGAGTGCCGCCTGGGCTGTCCGGTACCGTTACGCCGCTTCTGATGAGCTCTTCGATTCTGCCGGCCACGAAGGCGGCTTCCGTTTCCGCTTTTTCGGGGCTTTCTCCGTCCTCCTCCGTCTCCAGCATGCTCATATCCAGAAGATCGAGCTCAACGGCGGGCTCGGACGAGCCTTCGTCCTCGCGTCCGGGATACAGGAACTCCCGTTCCGTATAATCCATTTCACCGAACTCTTCCGACATGATGTTTTTGAATACGAAGTTGACGGCGCTTAATATCCCGGCCCTGGAGCGGAAATTCGTCGACAGGAGAATACGTCGCCCTTCCCCGTTCTCCGCCTCCTGTTCATCCCTGTAGCTCTTGTATTTGGATAAAAATATGGAGGGGTCGGCCAGCCGGAAGCGGTAGATCGACTGCTTGACGTCGCCAACCATGAAGAT
>JAAYBH010000146.1 GCA_012718935.1 Clostridiales bacterium | reverse complement strand
CATGATTTCGTCCATGGCCTCTCTTGCCGTTTCAAACGTCAGGTTGTCGCCCTCAACGGCTGTTTTGATCGCTTCCTTAATCATTTTTCACACCTCCCAGGCCGAGAAAATTACGTATAATCGTGTCACCCTGCGGCGTCAGGACGGATTCGGGATGGAACTGGAGTCCGTAAACATCGTATTTTGTATGCGCTACCGCCATCACTTCGCCCATATCATCCTCCGCAATGATTCTCAAGGTATCCGGTACTGTGTTTTTCACGGCGGCCAGGGAGTGATAGCGCGCCGCGTCGATTTCCGCGGGCAAGCCCTTGAAAACAGGGCTTGCCGTATCAAGGCTGATGCGGCTTTTTTTGCCGTGCATCAGCTTGCGGGCGTGAGCGATTTCCGCTCCGAATACTTCACAGACAGCCTGATGGCCAAGACAGACGCCGAGCATCGGGAAGCTGCCGGCCAGGACCCGGACGGCCTCCTCGCAGATGCCTGCGTCCTTCGGATAACCGGGGCCGGGTGAGATGATGATGTGGGATGGGTTCAGCGTTTCGATCTCCCGGGCGGTCATGGCGTCGTTGCGGATAACCATGATGTCGGGGTTCATGCCGCCCACGAGCTGCACCAGGTTGTAGGTGAAGCTGTCGTAATTGTCAATGATCAAAATCATCAGTCGTTCACCTCGCCCGCGCTCATAATCGCATTGATGACGGCGCGGGCTTTGTTGCCAGCCTCCTCGTACTCCGCCTCCGGCACGCTGTCGGCGACGATGCCGCCTCCCGCCTGGACGGTCACTTTCCCGCCCTTCTTGACCGCCATGCGGATGGCGATGCAGGTGTCGAGATTCCCGGCAAAATCGATGTACCCCAGCGCCCCGCCGTAGATACCGCGCGGCGTGCCCTCGATCTCCTCGATGATCTCGCAGGCGCGGATTTTCGGAGCGCCGGAGAGCGTGCCGGCCGGGAGAATCGCCTCGATAGCGTCCAGAGCGTCGCAGTCTTCTCTGATATCGCTTTCCACACGGGAGGCGATATGCATGATTTTTGAGTAACGGTGGATCATCATGTAATCCATGACCCTGACGGAGGAATATCTTGAGATGCGCCCCAGGTCGTTCCGCGCCAGGTCTACAAGCATGTTGTGCTCGGAGAGCTCCTTTTCATCGGCGAGGAGTTCCGTTTCAAGTGCTTTGTCCTCCGCCTCAGTCCTGCCGCGCGGGCGGGAACCGGCGACGGGGAAGGTGGACAGCCGCCCGTTCTGGAGGCGGACCAGCGTCTCCGGCGACGTGCTCATGAGCTCCAGGCCGTCGATGCGCATGAAGACCATATAGGGCGAAGGGTTCGTCGTGCGGAGGACGCGGTAGGCGCTTAAGAGATTCCCTGCAAACGGGCTCTCAAAGCGCCGGGAGATGACGGCCTGGAAGATATCGCCGTCGACAATGTACTCCTTCGTTTTCTTCACCATGGCGCAATACGCCTCTTTTGTCACGTTGCACGTAAAATGGGCGCGGGCGCTGATCTGGGAGGGTGTCATGGGCTGCGGATCAACGATCATCCGCACAATGCTTTCGATTTCCGCAACGGCTTTGCCGTAGTTCTCCATCAGGCGGTCCGTTTTCATGTTGACAATGACGCAGATCTTCTGCTTCAGGTGATCATAGGCGATGACCCTGTCAAACAGCATCAGATCGAAATCATAACCATCGCCAGGCTTAAGCTTCAGGACGGGCTCGGCGTAGCCGACCATGGAATAGGCGAAATAGCCGACAAAACCGCCCGTAAACGGCGGCAGGTTCGGAAGCCGTGGGGCTCTGTACTGAGACAGCAGTGCGCGCAGGATGGTGAGGGGCTTATCGGACCGGACTGTTACTGTCTCTGTGCCCTCAATGGTAACAACGCTGTTTTTGCATGTGACGCGCATCATCGGGTCATACCCGAGAAAGGAGTACCGCCCCCACTTCTCGCCGCCCTCGACGCTCTCCAGAAGATAGTACCTGCTGCTGATGCGCGCGAGCTTCCGAAGCAGCAGGATCGGCGTTGTGATGTCGGCGTAAATCTCTTTTGAAACGGGAATGATGTTGCAGGTCTTCGCGAACTCTTCAATTTTTTCGCAGCTTGGTGAAATCATTGTGTTTCACATTTTTCATCTGATGGGATGAAACTCCTTTCCCGAAAAATTAAACCGCAGAAACAAAAAAGCCTTTGCCCCACACGAAAACACCATGTTTTCATGGGACAAAAGCCTCGGCTTCTGCGGTACCACCCAAATTGATGAAATAAATCATCCGCTCATTCGCATACCATCATATGCGCCCCGCTGATAACGGACAGGGTCCCCGTCGGCGTCTACTATCGGATTACCGGTTTCGAGCCGCCCTCACAAGTCCATTCGAAAAAATCTGTGCT
>JAAYBH010000145.1 GCA_012718935.1 Clostridiales bacterium | reverse complement strand
CCTCCCAAGGAGGGGTGGCACGAAGTGCCGGGGTGGTCTCGGGTGCATCGCAGAAGCCTTTCGAAACCGCTCTCAAAAAGCCCGGCCTGTCCTTCATATGCGAAATCAAGAAGGCGTCGCCGTCCAGTGGGATCATCGCCGCCGATTTCCCGTATCTCGATATCGCGCGGGACTACGAGCGGGCGGGTGCAGACGCCATATCGGTACTGACGGAGCCGGTGTATTTCCTCGGCCGCAGCGAATATCTGAAGGAAATCCGGGAGCATGTCAGCATTCCTGTTTTGCGGAAGGATTTCATCATCGACGATTACCAGCTTTATGAAGCCAGAGTTATCGGCGCCGACGCGGTGCTGCTTATCTGTACCCTGCTGGATACGAAGCTGCTCCGGCGATACCTTCACGTCTGTGATGAGCTGGGCCTGTCGGCGCTCGTTGAGGCCCACAATGAGACAGAGATCCAATCGGCGCTCTCCGCCGGCGCGCGGATTATCGGCGTCAACAACCGGGATCTGAAGACCTTTGAGGTTGATTTGGGAAACTGCATGTGCCTGCGCCCCCTCGTGCCGAAGGATATCATTTTCGTCGCTGAGAGTGGCATCAAAACACCGGAGGATATTGAAATTTTACGGAATGCAGGCGTCGACGCCGTCCTCATCGGCGAAACCCTGATGCGCAGCCCCGACAAAAAAGCAGTAATAAAGAAACTAAAGGGTGCCTAAAGGCTTCCCCTCAAGGGGAAGGCTTAGAAAGAGGTGCACATATGACTAAAATGAAAATCTGCGGACTCACACGCCTGCGGGACATTGATATTGTCAACGAAGCGCTGCCGGATTACATCGGCTTTGTCTTTGCCGAAAGCAGGAGGCGCGTGACACCAGAACATGCAGCGCTGTTGAAGGCGAAGCTCGACCCGCGCATCAAGGCCGTCGGCGTCTTTGTCAATTCAAAAATCGGCGAGGTCGCGGAACTCATGAACGCCGGAATCATCGACCTCGTCCAGCTCCACGGCGGCGAGGACGCGGCGTATATTCATGAACTCACGAGGAGAAGCAGATGTCCCGTCATCAAGGCCGTCCATGTCCAAAGCGCCGCGCAGGTCCTTGCTGCCGAGGCGCTACTCTGCGACTACCTGCTGCTGGATGCTTATCATAAGGACGCCTGCGGCGGGACGGGAACGTCGTTTGATTATACACTGATTCCAAGGCTGACAAAGCCATATTTTCTGGCCGGCGGCCTGAACGCAGGGAATGTTAAGAAGGCGCTGGAGCTGCAGCCCTACTGCCTCGACATCTCCAGCGGCGTCGAAACAGACGGCGTCAAGGACGCTGTAAAAATAAAAGAGATGACAAGAATAATCAGGAACGAAGGTTACGGACGGCCGATGGCCGAACAACGCTGATGACTTAATGTAGGGACACCCAATGGGCGTCCAGCGCCAGGCTAATGTGCGCGGGCGATTCACGAATCGCCCGTAGAAACAAACCACCATAGGAGGACCACATATGAAAGGACGATTCGGCGCCCACGGCGGGCAATATGTACCCGAGACGCTCATGAACGCGCTCATCGAGCTGGAAAGGGCGTACGCGCGGTATAAAAGCGATCCGCAATTCGCAGCGGAACTGGATGACCTGCTGAAAAACTACGCGGGCCGGCCGTCGCTCCTGTATTATGCCGGGAGCATGACAAAGGATCTGGGGGGAGCAAAAATTTATCTCAAGCGTGAAGACCTGAATCACACCGGCTCCCATAAGATCAACAACGTGCTGGGGCAGGTACTGCTGGCAAAAAAGATGGGCAAGACCCGCGTCATTGCCGAGACGGGCGCGGGGCAGCACGGCGTCGCCACGGCGACGGCGGCGGCGCTGATGGATTTGGAGTGCGAAATTTTCATGGGCAGGGAGGACACGGAGCGGCAGGCACTCAATGTCTACCGCATGGAACTGCTGGGGGCGAAGGTCCATCCCGTCCTGAGCGGGACAATGACGCTGAAGGATGCCGTCAATGAAACGCTCCGGGAGTGGACGGCGCGTATCTGCGACACCCATTATGTTCTCGGCTCCGTCATGGGGCCGCACCCCTTCCCGACAATTGTCCGGGATTTCCAGAGTATCATCGGCAGGGAAGTCAGGGCACAGCTGCTTGAGATGGAAGGGCGGCTGCCCGACGCCGTTATGGCCTGCGTCGGCGGAGGTAGCAACGCCATGGGGATTTTTCATGACTTTATCGGCGATCCATCGGTTTGCCTCATCGGATGCGAGGCCGCAGGCCGGGGCATCGACACGCTGCGGACCGCGGCGACGATTGCCACGGGTACTATGGGCATCTTCCACGGTATGAAGAGCTACTTCTGTCAGGATACATTCGGGCAGATCGCGCCGGTTTATTCGATTTCCGCCGGATTGGATTACCCCGGCATCGGCCCGGAGCACGCCCACCTGCACGACACCGGGCGCGCCGAATATGTCCCGGTAACGGACGATGAGGCGGTGGAGGCCTTTGAATACCTGTCCAGGCTGGAAGGCATCATCCCCGCCGTCGAGAGCGCCCACGCCGTGGCGTATGCCCGAAAGCTCGCACCGACAATGGGGAAAGACCGGATTATTGTGATCAATCTGTCAGGCCGCGGCGACAAGGATGTGGCTGCCATCGCCAGATATAAGGGGGTAAATCTCCATGAGTAGAATCTCTGATGCTTTTAAAAACGGCAAGGCGTTTATTCCCTTTATTACGGCGGGCGACCCCAATCTGAAGACGACGGAGAAATTGGTCTTAGCCATGGCCGAGGCCGGTGCCGACCTCATTGAACTGGGAATCCCGTTTTCGGACCCGGTGGCCGAGGGCGTCGTCATCCAGCGCGCCGACGAGCGCGCCCTCGCCGCCGGCACGACGACAGACAGGATTTTCGAGACGGTTCAGCGTATACGTCAAAAAACTGACGTCCCGCTGGCGTTCATGACATATGTAAACCCCATCTATGTCTATGGCCCCGACCGGTTCATGAAAAGCTGCCGTGATACAGGTATCGACGCCGTCATCGTCCCCGACCTGCCCTTTGAGGAGAAGGAGGAAATCAAACCGTATTGCGAAAAAAACGGCGTTTCCCTCATTTCCCTTATTGCGCCCACGTCAGACGATCGCATCGCCATGATTGCCAGGGAAGCCGAGGGCTTCGTCTATGTCGTATCCAGCCTCGGCGTCACAGGCGTTCGCAGCGAAAT
>JAAYBH010000144.1 GCA_012718935.1 Clostridiales bacterium | reverse complement strand
TCGACAGGACGCACCCCTCCATGTTCATGGAGCGCGGCGTCAACGTCCATTTCGCCGAAGAGCTTAAAAAGCAGATCAAAATCCCTGTCTCGACCATCGGCGCTTTAAACGAGCCTCAGATGATGGATGACATTATATCTTCCGGCAAGGCCGACGCCGTCGTCATGGCACGGGCGCTTCTGGCCGATCCGTTCCTGCCGAAGAAGGCGTATACGGGCCGCGAGGACGAAATCGTCCGCTGCTGCCGGTGCTTTACATGCATGGCGGAGCGCCTGACGACGGGACTGCGCATCTGCGCCTTGAATCCCGTCATCGGCAATGAGTACGAGCTGAGCTTCACCTATACCCCCACAACGCCGAAAAAGGTTCTCGTCGCCGGCGGCGGGCCGGGTGGAATGCAGGCGGCGCTGACGGCGGCCGGGCGCGGGCATCATGTCATTCTCTGCGAGAAATCCGGCGAACTGGGCGGCGCCTTGAAAGCCGAACAGGGCATCCCGTTTAAAAAAGACCTTTACGATTTTATTGGTACGAAAGCACGCCAGCTTGAAAAGGCGGGCGTCCAGATTCGCCTGAACACCGAGGTGACGCCGGCGCTTGCGGAAGAAGTCGCTCCCGATGCTTTAATCGTCGCCGTCGGCACCGCGCCTGTCAAACCACCCATTCCGGGTATCGACGGGAGCAATGTCATCTCTGCAAACGATTTATTTACGCGCCGCCATGAGGTCGGCCAGAAGGTCGTTGTTCTCGGCGGCGGCCTCGTGGGCTGCGAGACGGCGGTCCATCTGGCGCATGAGGGCAGGGACGTCACCGTCGTTGAAATGCTCCCCGACGTCTGCCTCGATGCCAACGGCCGCCATCGCCCGCTGCTTATCGCCGAGCTTCAGAAAGCCGTCGCCTGCCGCCCCGGCCTCAGGGCTGTCCGCGTCCTGGAAGACGCTCTCGTCACCGTCGACAGTGACGGCAACGAGATCACATTTAAAGCCGACACCATCATCCTCGCCGCCGGCCAGCGCCCCCTGCGCGACGTGGCGGACAGCCTCCGCGACTGCGCCCCCGAGGTCATCGAGCTCGGCGACGTCGTTAAACCCGCGCAGGTTACCCAGGCCGTCTTCCGCGGCCATTTCGCTGCGCTGGATATATAAATCACCTACACCCATACCCCGTTCTAATATCCCCTCCCGAGGAGGGGTGGACGGCAATAAGAGACTTCAAAGAAGTCTCCTATTGCCGGACGGGGTGGTCATTTCCGGCCAGACGCCGGGAACCACCCCGGCGCTGCGCGCCACCCCTCCTTGGGAGGGGAATTAAAAACGAATAGTTTCCGTGTAAACATGTTATTCTAAAGAAAACCCAAAAAAAGTAATGGGCCGGTGCCGTCATGAAAAAAGCGCAGAAAGCATTGCGGGAATTTGAAAAGATCGAGGAGTCGCTGAACCAGACATCGTATATCGTGCGCAACACGAAGGACTCAAAGCTCTGGGACCACGAGGCGATTGTCCGTAAAAAGATCAAGGCGCTCAAAGAGCTGGAGTTCAGGGAATTCAAAAATTATAAAAGGGTCCAAGAGGGCTATCTGGCGCTCCTGGACGAAATTTCAGCGCGGCTTTTGAGTCATTACAATAAGCGAAAAGGCACAAGTTACCGGTTCGAGGATATTGTCAATACAGACAGGGCGGGGTATATCAGCTCCGGTATCATATCGGTCCTCGTCACGAGTCATATTCCGAGGGTCATCGCCGGGGAGTTCAACAAGCACTTCCCCGAAAACCCGAAGGATGAGTACGCAGGCGCGCGACATATGAAACGCGGCTTCATTCTGCATTTGGGAGATACGAACACAGGCAAGACGTACCGGGCGATTGAGCGCCTGAAGCAGTCAAAAAACGGGGTTTATCTCGCGCCTCTGCGCATCCTGGCGCTTGAGAATTATGAGCGGCTCAACAGGGAGGGCGTCCCCTGCAACCTCCTGACCGGTGAGGAGGAGCTCACGGTGGAGGGTGCCGGCCACGTCTGTTCGACGATAGAAAAGCTCGATATTGAAAAAGAGTACGAGACCGCCGTAATCGACGAGGTGCAGATGATCTCCAATGCCCAGCGGGGCTTCGCGTGGACGCGGGCTGTGCTGGGTTTAAAATGCGCCGAAATCCATATCTGCGGCGCGATCAACGCAAAAAGTCTGCTCATAAAAATCCTCGAGGACTGCGGCGACCCGTACGAGATTATCGAATATAAGCGCGACACTCCGCTGGAGGTCTGCTCGGCGCCGTTTAGCCTTAAAGAGATCGAAAAAGGCGACGCCCTCGTCGCCTTCTCAAAAAAACGGGTGCTGGAGCTTTCGAAATACTTTCAGGAAAGAGGCGTCAAAAGCAGCGTGATCTACGGCGATCTGCCGCCGGAGGTCAGAAGGATGCAATATCACGCCTTTATCAAGGGGACGAACAAAATCCTCATTACGACGGACGCCATCGGCATGGGCGTCAACCTCCCCATCCGACGGATCGTTTTTATGGACCTGCAGAAATTTGACGGCGAGGAGAAGCGGTACATCACCTCTCAGGAGACAAAGCAGATCGCCGGCCGCGCCGGCAGGAAGGGCATCTACGATGTGGGGTATGTCTGCACGGCTGGCATTGATCACGAGTTTGTCCGGGAAAATCTGGAGACGGCCGATGAGCCGCTCCATCAGGCTGTCATCGGACCCGGCGAGGCGATCATGAAGATCAGGGGCCTGCCTCTCAGGGAGAAGCTGGCCCTCTGGAGCACCCAGGAGGAGCGGCTTGATTATTACACAAAAATGGATGTCCGGGATTATCTGCTGATCCTGGAAAGCGTCAAGCAGTACCGCCTGCCCGAGACGGCGGAGTTCAGGCTCATGAAGCTGCCCTTCGATGTGAACAACATGGAACTTTTAGGGACGTTTCTCGATTTTGTCGATGAATTCTTCATCAAAAAGCAGGCGCAGATACCCAAGCCGCAGCCCTCCGGCAGCTTTTTGTCCGAATTGGAAAGATATTACCAGAAGCTGGGGCTTTATTATTCCTTCGCCAAAAATTTCGATATCGCCTTCGAGCCGGAATGGGTCTACAAGGAACGGGAGAGAACGAGTGCGCGCATCAACAAGCTTTTGATAAAGCTGTGAGATTTCATGTAAATCAAATAGTATATACCAGCATATAAATTCGTGAATGAACGAAACTAATAGTGCTTTGATGAAACCGGAGTTGATGCTCTCGGACACAAAGCATCGGACAGAAAAATGCAAGCAGGCTTCTGTGCAGACTATGCAGAAGTCTTTGGAAACGAATTGAGGTGTTCTTTGATTTTAAGGAGGATACTGGAATGAGTGGACACAGGAGCATGATGTCTGACGATCTGAAAACAGAGATCGCCAGGGAGCTGGGCGTTTACGACACGGTTAAAACAGGCGGCTGGGGCGAGGTTTCCTCAAGAGACTGCGGAAATATCGTCAGAAAAGCCATTGAAATGGCGGAGCGCAGCGTCGGCGCCCGGTAACCATGGCAGCCGATAAAGCAACTGGGCTGCTGTAAAACGCAGCAGCCCCCTTTCTTTATCTTGACAATGAGGGAGGCTCTCCCATATAATGATTTTGAACTGAATACGGGGTGCTGAGTACTCTCGGCTGAGATGCGGCGGACTGACGCTGCGGACCCTTGACCTGATCTGGATAATGCCAGCGTAGGAAAACTCCTAAGCACTCTGACTGTATCCGGAGTGCATTTTTTGGTTTAGAGGCAAAAAATGTAAGGAGATTACGGTAATCAGGTTGATTCTTTCAAATCTTAAAAAATGGAGGAAAAGATGAAAAAGAAGACGACCCAAACCCTTGTTGAATGTGCGATGATGATCGCTATGGCGGTGGTGCTGAGCTTCATTAAAATCTACGAGTTCCCGCAGGGCGGCTCGGTTACCCTGGCCAGCATGGCGCCGATCGTGCTCATATCATATCGGCACGGCATCAAATGGGGTGTTCTGGCAGCGCTTATCTACAGTCTGCTGCAGATGATCCTGCCTCCAGGCTTCTATCCGCCCCCCGCGAAGACCTTTATCGCTTTCGCCGCCGTCGTCCTGCTGGATTATGTGATTGCCTTTACCGTGCTCGGTACCGCTGCCCTATTCGGGAAACCCTTTAAGAACAAGGTTCTCGCCGGCGCCGTCGGCGCGGCCGCGGTGACGGTGCTGCGGCTTGTCTGCCATTTTCTCAGCGGCATCCTCGTCTGGGACAGCTACGCCCCGGAAGGCACGCCCGTCTGGCTCTACTCCCTCGGTTACAACGGCACTTACATGCTGTGGGAGATCATCATCACCGCCGTCGCCGTCGCCGTCCTGATCCCGGTGCTCGACCGGATCGACACCGCGCGAAACAGGACCTAGGCATAATTAATTAAGCGCGCCGCGGATCGTTTGACACGGTCCGCGGTGCGTTTTATAGCCCTGTTGAACCAGCCCTCCATGTCATTCCGCGCAGGCCTTCAGTTATGTCATTCCCGCGCAGGCGGGAATCTACATTCCCAATACGGGAGCCTGGATTCCCGCATTCGCGGGAATGACAGACGGGAGAAAATCTGCTATAATTCAGACATCTTTCAATGCGAGGTAACTTATGGAAATCACAACCCTGTTAACACAGGAATTCAAGCTGAAGCCGGAGCATGTCAAAAATATCGTTTCCCTTATCGACGACGGGAATACGATTCCCTTTATCGCCCGCTATCGAAAGGAGATGACGGGCTCCTGTGACGACCAGGTGCTCCGGGAGCTCTGCGACCGGCTGACATACCTGCGCAACCTTGAAAAGCGCAAGGCGGAGGTCAAGGAGAGCATCGCAGCCCAGGAGAAGCTGACGGACGAGCTGTCCCGGTCGATTGACAGCGCGTCGACCCTTGCCGAGGTGGAGGACCTTTACCGTCCCTTCCGCCCGAAGCGCCGCACCCGCGCGACGATCGCACGGGAAAAGGGGCTCGGGCCTCTGGCAGAAATCCTGATGGCGCAGAATATCAAAAAGGGTTCATTGGAGGAGCTTGCCACACCGTTTGCAAACGCTGAAAAAGGCGTCGCCGGTTGGGAGGAAGCATTGCAGGGCGCCATGGACATCGCCGCAGAGGACATCTCCGACGACGCCGAATGCCGCAAGCTTTTGCGCGCCCTCATGTTCCGGGAGGGTAAGGTCGTCTCGAAAGCGGCGAAGGAGGAGAAGTCCGTCTACGAGATGTATTATGATTACACCGAGCCCGCTTCAAGGATTCCAAGCCACCGTATCCTTGCCATCAATCGGGGCGAGAAGGAGGAATTCCTCAAGGTCGGAATTGAATTGAATAGCGATTCAGCCATAGATATTCTTTATCGGAGGTTTGTCGTCAACGATTCTGTCACGACCGAGACCGTCAAAGCCGCCGCCCAGGACGCCTGGAAACGGCTGATTGAACCCTCCATTGAACGCGAGGTGCGAAACGAGCTGACGGAAAAGGCCTCCGAGCAGGCCATCAAAATGTTCGGGCTGAACCTAAAGCCCCTCCTCCTGCAGCCTCCCGTCAAAAATAAAGTCATCATGGGCCTCGACCCGGCTTACAGGACGGGCTGCAAGATCGCCGTCATCGACCAGACGGGAAAGGTGCTGGACACGACGGTCGTCTATCCCACGCCGCCTCAGAGCAAGACCGAGGAAGCCAAAAGAGAGCTGAAACGTCTGATAGAAAAACACGGCGTCGACGTCGTCTCCATCGGCAACGGCACGGCGTCCAAGGAGTCTGAAATTTTTGTAGCGGGGCTCATTGCCGAACTGAACCGCCCCGTCAGCTATATGGTGGTCAACGAGGCGGGAGCGTCCGTCTACTCGGCGTCAAAGCTGGGGGCGGAGGAATTCCCGGATTTTGACGTCACCCAGCGGAGCGCCGTCTCCATCGCCCGCCGGCTTCTCGATCCGCTGGCAGAGCTCGTGAAGATTGACCCCAAGTCCATCGGCGTCGGCCAGTACCAGCACGACATGCCCTCCGCCCGCCTCGATTCCACCCTGGGCGGTGTCGTGGAGGACTGCGTCAACAGCGTCGGTGTTGATTTGAATACTGCTTCAATTTATTTGCTGACCTATATCTCCGGCCTGAATACGGCTGTGGCCAGGAACATCGTGGCATACAGGGACGAGAACGGCCGCTTTAAAAGCCGCCCTGAATTAAAGAAGGTCTCAAAGCTGGGTCCCAAGGCCTACGAGCAGTGCGCCGGCTTCCTGCGCATCCCCGGCGGAAAAAACGTACTCGACAACACATCCGTCCACCCGGAGTCTTATGAGGCCGCCGAAAAGCTTTTAAAGATGTTTTCCCTGAGCCTGTCCGGTAAAGACAGCGGGATCGAGACCCTGCCGCTGCTCGTGAAGACGGCGGGCGAGGACAAGGTCGCCTCTGACCTTGGTATCGGCATCCCGACGCTGCGGGATATCATGGGGGAGCTCCAGAAGCCCGGCAGAGATATCCGCGACGAGCTGCCGCCTCCGATGCTCCGGACGGACATCATGGATCTCAATGACCTGAAGCCAGGCATGGAGCTGACAGGAACTGTCCGCAACGTCATCGACTTCGGTGTCTTTATCGACATCGGCGTCCACCAGGACGGCCTCGCCCACATTTCCGAGCTCGCCGACCGCTACATCCGCCACCCCTCCGAGGTCGTCAAGGTCGGCGATATCGTCAAAGTCCATGTCTTGGGTGTCGACCCCCAGAAAAAGCGCATCTCCCTCTCCATGAAAAAGCAGAAATGAAAACCGTCATCTGCATGCTGAACTCAAAATACATCCATTCCTCGCTGGCGCCCTGGTATCTGCTGGCGGGGATAGAGGCGTATGGCGGCGGCGGAGTTTCGGCGGAGGTTGTTGAGGGGACGATAAACGAGGATGTCGCCGGGGTCGCTGAACGCATCATAGAAAAGAACCCGGCAGCTGTCGGGTTCTGCTGTTATATCTGGAATATCGGATTTGTCAGAAAGCTGCTGCCGGTTATAAAAAACACCCTGCCGGACGCCGTTATCATTCTGGGCGGACCGGAGGTCAGCTACAATGCCGGCGATGTCCTGCGTGACGAGCCGCTTGCTGATTACATCCTCTCCGGTGAGGGCGAGCAGCCCTTCGCGCTTCTTATGGGCGCGCTCCGCTCCGGCGGCGATGTGGCCGACGTACCGGGCCTCTGTTACAGGCGGGACGGTATACCTGTTGCCGCGCCGCCGTATTGTTCGTCCGAGGACCCTCCAAATCCGTATACGGAGGCATATTTCAAAGCGCTGAACGGGCGGATTGCCTATCTTGAAACAAGCCGGGGGTGTCCGTTTTCCTGTGCATTTTGCCTGTCGGGGTGCCAACAGCCGGCCTTTGGAGCCGGCGGCGCCGTCCGTTTGTTTGATCTGGAGCGCGCCAGGAGGGATATCCTGCTGCTGGCGGCCAGCGGGACAAGGACCGTCAAGCTCGTCGACAGGACATTTAATGCCGCCAGGGGCCGCGCGCTGGTACTATTCCGGTTCATTATCGAAAACTACGGTAAAGCCATCCCGCAGGGTGTCCGGTTCCATTTTGAAATCGCCGGCGACCTGCTGGACGACGAGACGCTTGCACTGCTCAAAACAGCGCCGAAGGGCGCATTACAATTTGAAATCGGGCTGCAGAGCTTTAATCCGAAGGCACTCGAGGCTGTCAGCAGGAGGACAGACATAAGCCTCCTGAAAAGCAATATTGAAAAGCTTGTCGCCCTTGGCAATCTCCATATCCATATCGACCTGATCGCGGGGCTGCCCTATGAGAATTTTGAGAGCTTCGCCGGGAGCTTCAATACGGCGTACGCGCTTAGCCCGCACATGCTGCAGCTGGGCTTTTTAAAGCTTTTGCACGGGTCGGCCATGCGGGAAAAACCTGACGCCTTCCCATGCGGTTTTTCACACGACCCGCCCTATGAGGTGACTGAAACACCGTGGCTTTCAGCCCCGGAGCTTCGAAGGCTGCATGAGGCCGAGGACGCCCTGGAGCGCCTTTACAACAGCGGGCGGTTCCGCCGGACGCTCGCGTATATTCTGGAACGGACCGGACTGGCGCCCTTTGACCTGTTCCTTCAAGCGGGCGGTTTTCTGGCCGGGCACTCGGCGCGGCGGATTTCGCTGGACAATTTTACCGCGCTGATGCTTGAGCTTTTCGGCGCGATGAACGGCGTTGACAAAGCGGCGCTGCGCGATCATATGGTCTGCGACAGGCTGGCATCCATTTCCGGGGGAAAGCTGCCGGAGATACTCAAAATCCCTGACGCCAGGCTGAAGACAATGATGACAGCCGTCAATACCGCGCCGGAGACGCGGCTTAAGAAAGGCGTCCATCGGGGCTTTGCCCTGCTGTATGCGGAGGCTGCCGCCGTTTACGCTGATTACACGGAGAAAGACCCCGTAACGGGTGAGTACGCGCTGAATATCATCCCATTGACATTTTTCGCATAGGGATCGCCGACCAACACCAGCAACTTATGAAATTCCGGTCAGCCGCGCCCTACGATATAGCCGGTCTTAAAATTACAGACAAAAAACGGGCAGGAAACGATTCCTTCCCGTTATGTTGCGTTGCCATGGATTGATTAAGCTGTGACCGTTAACTCAGCAGTGACCGGAAGAAAAAAGTGACGTATTCGTCCATGCGCTCCAGGAGATTGTAACTCGCCTCCCGGCGTGACCAATCGATCGCGACGCCGCTGGCGGCGATGAGAACCATATCCGTTATTTTCCCGGACGTCATATCGGTTCGAAACTCACCGTTTTTTTGTCCCTGCGCCACAACGGATTCGATCATGCGGAAGGTGGGCCGCTGTTCGCCGTAATCGTCCAGGTCGGTGGGC
>JAAYBH010000016.1 GCA_012718935.1 Clostridiales bacterium | reverse complement strand
TTGAGCGCGCTTACGACGCCAAACGTTATGCCCACAACGGACGATATGATCAAGCTGATTATCGTTATGGCCAGTGTCGTTGGGAGCCGCTTCACGATTTGCTCGCTGACAGGGCGCTTTGACAGGTACGAGGTTCCTAAATCAAAATGCGTGATAATGTTCTTGACGTAATTGAAAAACTGTACCGGCAGCGGGTCGTTCAGCCCCAGGCGATCCCGTTCCGTCTCAATCTGCTCTTGCGTTGCGTCACCGCCGAGGAGCGCGGCAACCGGGTCACCGGACATCCGGCTGATTGCAAAGACAATAAGCAAGATGCCGAGAAGCACCGGTATCATAATGCCGATTCTGCGAAGGATGTACGAAAGCATTTCTTTTCCTCCCGCTTATTCGTGTTGCGCGATGTACTTACCCGTAACGTATCCCAGCGTGAGGCAAACCCCGTAGTTGTGCCCCGCGATGCGGAAGTTGTAACAGTTTGCGAACATATCGCCGATGAGTGTGCCGGCTGCGTAGAGTCCGCCGAGGGGCTTATCTGATTCGTCGCAAATCTGCATAAGGTGGTTTGTTCTTGGCCCGCCGAGGACGCTGAAGAATCGGCGATCGGCTATGGACCCGCCGTAGAAGGGCGCCTGCCGGATCTCCTGCAGATACTTCGGCTTTTTGTAAAAATCGGTATCGACACCGGCGCGGCACATCGCGTTATAGCGCTCAGTTTCGGAAAGTACTTTCTCAGGCGGCAAGCCGAGCCTCTCAGCGACTTCCTCAATCGTGTCGCCCTTGATGAGATTGCCCTTCTCCACTTCCGCTTCCCACTTCTCGATGACCTTTTCAGGAGGCGTCGGCGCGCTCCCGCGCGTGCTGCCGTGGGCGAACCACTGAATGTCGTAAGCATAATTGGTGCCCCAGATAGCAAACGCCTTGCTCTCCGGCTGATTGAGAATGGCGTACACGGAGTACGGAGCGTTTGCGTCTTCGTTCATGAAGCGCTCGCCGTCTCTGTTCAGGCGCAGCCCTCTGTGCCCTCCGTAGGGCATATTGGCTCCAAGGCGGCTGCCTTGAATCAGCGGCGCGTTGGGGAACGTTTTCTGCCACGCCGCGCCGGCCCACAGGGCCATGCGGTGCCCTTCGCCGCCGAAGAGACCCTTTTCGTGGAAACCGACGTTGTAGTCGCCGGAGCCGCCGTCAAAAAACTTGGCAAAAGCCGGGCAGTATTTTGCCATCATATCGCGGTTGGCCGAGAAGTCGCCCGTTGCAAGGACGACGGCCTTTCGCGCAAGGTATTTTATGTAGCGGCCCGTTTCGTCCTCTGCGATGACGCCGAGAATGCGCCCCGTCGCAGGATCTTTCACGAGCTGCCTTCCGCGCATTTTGTAGACAATGTTGCCGCCGCGCTCGAGGAAGTTCTTCTCAAGTGTTTTCAGCGCGATGTTGATGCCGGCACCGGCAAACGTCGTTTTATCGTCCATAAATGCGTGGGTTCCGATGGGCTGCATTGTCGGGCTGTGAGGATCGTCCACGTTGCCGTTTTCGAGCACGACCTTCACGCCGTCTGCCTCAAGCATATCAACGAGCCAGTTCATCGATTTTTCGCTGTTGTTATAGAAGGTGTACCACTTACGCTGATCGACCTGAAAGGAGCTGGCCGCAAATTCTTCGAGGAAGAAATCTGTCGGGTCAAATTTCGGGTAGCCCAGCCTCTCCATCACCTTGCTGTAGACGGCGAACACCGAGCCGCCTCGGCCGACAGGCCGAGAGCTTGCGGTGACGATGGTTGTCTTAAGCCCTTCCTCTACGCAGGAGAGCGCAGTGCACAGGCCGGACATGCCCTCGCCAAGAACGATGACGTCGCTTTCCACCATCTCGGAGATTTTGTCCTCCGGGATGGGTTCCGGCGGAATTTCAAAGCTCCATTTTAGCGCGGCAAGCTCGGCGTTGAGGCACTCAAGATGGTTATTCATCTCGTTTCCCGCGCTTGTCATTTTGGATTCCTCCAGAGAGATTTCTCGCGGCGAACTTCTTCTGCCAATCTCCGACGGGGCAATAGGCCTGACATCTGCCGCAGTGCCACGACTCAAGATGCTGCAGACCTTTTCCGGATATCGGGCTCTTCTCGGATGCCTCGGCGATATCCTTCGCGGTGGGGTCATCCGTCGTCACAAGGTCTTCTGAACCGCCAAACTCCTTGCGGAAGCCGTGCGCCGCAACCTGACAGCGCGGGAAATCAATCTTGGCGTATGTATACTTTTTATCCCCCACCGTGCAGGAGTGGCAGTCCTCCGAGCCGTACAGCCCTATGGCGTTTGTGGGGCACGTGTCGGTACATATTTTGCATTTCGTCGGATCGCAGAGCGTTCCCCCGTCTAACATGGGATCGGGCTCGATCTCCGCCGTCGTTAAAATCACACCGAAGCGCTGTCTCGGGCCGAATTCGGGCGTGAGGACAATACTCATCCAGCCGAATTCCCCAAGCCCGGCGGCGACGGCCGCATGGCGCAAGCTGATTTGGTTGCCGTTCGTCATCGGGCCCGTCGAGGTGGGCGTCGCGACTTCGCCGGTCTTCCTCTCGATGGTCTGGGCAACAGCGTAGCAGGCGTAGGTAAGAGCGAAGTTCGGCAGCATCGTGTAGCCGTAAGTTCCGTAAATGCCCTTGAGGTCCTCTCTTAAATCTTCAAAGGCCCGGAAGTTGATTTGCGTGACGCCGTCGAGAAGGCGCTGCGCAATGACGATGACCGACTTGCAGCCCGGCAGAATTTTTGTCGGGTGCCGCGCCGGCGGCGAGTCGTGGAAACGGTCCACACTGGCGATGCCGCACAGGTCCATGCCGTGCTGGTACGCTGTTTCCTTTACAAGAGCTTTAATATCCATGGTTCTCTCCTTTTCATCCCATTAATGTTTCGTTTAAGCTTCTGCCTTGCTTCTTAATTTTCCTTGCCGTCTTCGAGAGCGTCCTTAGCGGCGAGATATCCCCATGTGAGCGCCCGGCCGTGGCTGTTGCCCGGAATGAGCGTGGGGTAATCGATGCCGTACAGTCCGCCAGCCACGTTGCCGATGGCGTAAAGGCCGGGTATCGGCCGGTGCTCCTTATCCACGACGCGCAGGCGCGTGTCGGTGATGAGCCCGCCCGTAACGGCGAGCATCGCCGGCCCGAATTTTGAAGCGTAAAACGGCGGTTTTTTAATGGGGAACAGAACCTCCGCGCGCTTGCCGAACTGCGTGTCGTCCATTTTTTCAACCATTTTGTTGTATGTATCAACCGTTTCGCGGAGCTTATGAGCTGGGACTTCGATTTTTTCGGCGAGTTCTTCGATGGTGTCAGCCTGCTGCACCTGGCCGTTTTCCAGGCCCGTTTCGAGGAACATCTGCTCCCGCTCGCCTGTGAAGGGTTCCCCATAGACGGAGATGGAGTTGTCGTTAAACAGCCCGCCGCTGTAGGGCATACCCTTGAGAAGCTGCTCGCGCCAGTCGGCGTCCATTATCGCGTAGGCGTAATCGACGTTGCCCGGCTGCTTGAGGACATTCAGGCTCTTTGCCTGACACCATGTGTCCTCGTTCATAAACCGCTCGCCGCGCGTGTTGACGAAGAGGAAAAATGACTGAAGGCGGTTATACCCCTGTGGGTGCATGATGGTGGGCAGCGGATTATCTTCCATCACGCCGCCGACCCAGAGGCCCATTTTATGCCCGTCTCCCGTGTTGGCTCCCGCCGGAGCGTACTGGCTATTTTTGACCTTCAGGAAAATCGGACAGTAGGCCGCGATCATTTCCTTATCGCCGTGAATGTCACCCGTTGCGAGAATAACGCCTTTTTTCGCGCGGAAACGGACGAATCCGTTCGGAGT
>JAAYBH010000143.1 GCA_012718935.1 Clostridiales bacterium | reverse complement strand
GCTGTTCAGGGCGCTGGAAAAGTACGTCTGTCACAATTCCACAGCCATAGAACCGGAGAGCCTTAACATCTTTCGCTTTGCCGTTTCCGAAGGCCTGTATCGTGAAAATAAGGGCGAGGTCATATGGAACGGCAGCGCCTGCGGCGTCGACCCGGTGAAATTCGATATCGGCAGAAAAGACGAATGGCGTCGCGAAATACGCTCCAAATATGGAATCGGTGCCGATGATTTTGTTTATGGTTTTGCCGCCCGGCTCACGCGGGACAAGGGAATCGAAGAATTATTGGAAGCTTATCGTCAGTCCGATTTACCGGGAACAAGGCTGCTCCTCATGGGCGGTATGGATAATGAAGAGAGTATCCGCAAAGACCTCCTTGACTGGGCGAAAAGCAGCCCTCAGGTTATTCTTGCCGGGAGAGTTGACGACATCAACAGGCATTACGCCGCCCTGGACGCTTTTATTTCTCCAAGCTATCGCGAGGGCTTTGGCCTGGTATTGATCGAGGCGCAGGCTATGGGGCTTCCGGTTATTGCGACCGACGTGCCCGGTCAGATCGACGCGTTTATTCCGGGCACGACCGGCTTGGCTGTCCCGGTCAAAAATTCACGGGCAATTTTAGAGGCGATGAAGCGGCTGGCGGGTGACGAGGGCCTGTGTCTCAGAATGGGGAGTGCGGCGCATGAGTACGCCGTCGGCTCTTACGAGCAAAAAGAGCTGTTCAGACGTATTAAAGAAAAGCGTGAGTATCTCATAAAGGAAAGTAGAAATGCCTAAAATAAGCGTTCTCATGGGCGTATACAACAACGCCGCGACAGTTGAAAAGAGTATCGACGCCATACTTGCGCAAAGCTACGGTGATTTTGAATTTATTATCTGCGATGACGGTTCATCGGACAACACTCTTGACATCGTCAAAATGCGAAGCGAGAAGGACAGCCGTATCCTTGTCCTCGTCAACGAGGAAAACAGAGGGCTGTCCTACACGCTCAACCGCTGTTTATCTGTTGCTCAAGGGGAGTATTGCGCCCGGATGGACGGCGACGATGTGTGTGACGAAACCCGGTTTGAAAAGCAGGTACTATTTCTGGACGCCCATCCCGAGTACGGCTTTATCAGCACGACGATGAAGCGGTTTGACGAAAACGGGGTCTATCAGATTCCGGAGCCGAAGCCCTCCTACGCGCCCACAAACAGGCATTTCGTCAAGGGCTCGCCGTTTTGCCACGCGCCGGTGATGGTTCGGCGTGCTGCATATGAAGCGGTCGGAGGATATCGGGATATTGCCATGACGCGCGGTGTGGAGGATTATGACCTTTGGTTCAGATTATACGCAAAAGGGATCATGGGCTATGTTTTGACAGAACCTCTGTACAGCATGTACGACGGCAGAAGTGCCGCGAAACGCAGGACCTTTAAACGCCGGCTCAACGAGGCGAAGGTCAGATGGGAAGGGTATCGGCTGCTGCGCATCCCGCTTCCGCTGCGTATATATACCCTCAAGCCGATCCTGATCGGGCTGATCCCGCAGTGGTTATATAAAATAATCCGATAGCAGGTATGTTGAATGCTGCTGATTTCTCTTTGTACAATATTGATATTTGTTGTCCTGCTGGTTGGCTTCAAGTCAAGCCGTGTGATACATGGTGAGAAAATAGGCTTTGACGGCGAATATCGCCTCGTCGCAGGAAAAGGCGTTCTCATAGCGTTTACGCTCGTTCTTGTGTTGACCTCAACTGTCCGGTACGGCTTTATTGACACCTATGCGTATAAAATTATGTACACGTCGGTCAGAAACAATCTCTCTTATGTCGATACGAACGGCTGGGGCATCGAAGCCGGCTGGCTGTATTTTCTATATGCATTAAACTTTATTTCGTCAAATCCGAAACTGATGCTGTTTTTATCCGCGCTTATTATTAATGCGGCATTTGTGAAGGTCACCGGGAAATATTCATCGGACGTGTGTTTTTCGCTGCTCATCTATTTTTCGCTGACTTACCTGAATACAAATAACGGTTTGCGCCAATACGTGGCGGCGGCAATCACAATACTGGCCTTCCCCCTGCTCCAAAGGAAAAAGCTCTCTGGTTATATTCTGTACAGCCTTTTCGTCGCGCTGGCTTATCAGATGCACAGATCGGCCATCGTCTGTATTCCGCTTCTTTTTGTCGCCTATGGGAAGCCGCTGAACCTCCGGACGGTTGCCGCCCTGGGGCTTGGCTTGTTCTTCCTCATTTCACCCGGCACGATCAATGAGTATCTGGCCGATCTTTTCAGCGAAAGCAAGTATGCCTCCTATCTGGACATGACCCACGGCATGGGCTTTTTGCGGGCGCTGATTACCGGTATCATTCCCGGTGTTCTGGCCCTAATTTATGTCATCAGTGTCAAACGGCGGGGAGCGGAGCTTCCGCCTATTGAGAGCATGCTGCTGAATGTGCTGTTTATGAACGTCCTGTTTATCCTCATGGGCCTGAAGATGCAGTATTGGGCGAGACTTGGATTTTACACCTCCTTTGCTTCCGGCATCATGATGCCGAAACTCATCTATCATCTGACCGGCAAAAGGAACTACAAGTTTATCCGGCTGATAACCGCAGTATGCTATTTGATATTTTTCGGCTACAACATATACGTCAATATCGGTTACGGCGCGATGGATTCCTTCCAAATAGACCTATCCTAGGATATGAGGTTACTCCATGATCAAAATTCTCTTTTTTATCCCCACCCTGGGGCATGGCGGCGCGGAGCGGGTGCTGACAAATCTGGTTAACCATATGGACAAAAGCCGGTTTGACATCACCGTCCAGACCATGTTCGATGTGGGGATTTATCGGGATAAGCTGCAGACGGGCATCCGGTACCTTGGAGGCCTGAAACGGTATTTCAGGGGTAATACCGTGGCGTTCAAGCTTCTCTCGCCCGGGCAGTTGTACAGGCTGTATATCCGCGAGCGCTATGATATGATCGTGTCTTATCTGGAGGGGCCGAGCGCGCGCGTTGTCAGCGGCTGCAATGATCCGGATACCAGACTGGTTTGCTGGATTCATGGCGAACAGCGCGATCTGAGATACGCATCAGCCATTTTCAGAAGCGTTCATGAAGCATTTGAGTGTTACAAAAAATACGATCGTATTATTTGCGTAGCCGAAACCATAAAGCAGGATTTCGGGAGGATATTCCGTGTCGGCGCTCCGGTGGAGGTGCTGTACAACACGGTGGAATCCGATATCATCCGGGCGAAAAAGGACGAGCCGGTCGACGATGTCATATTTTCAAAAGACTGTGTC
>JAAYBH010000142.1 GCA_012718935.1 Clostridiales bacterium | reverse complement strand
CAGTTGGCTGTCGAACTACTGATCATGGCTATGACATTGCTGTTAATTATGCCCTGGGTAGAATTGGGTACTCATTATATGGAATTTCTGCTTGTTATGAATATAGATATGATGATTTAATTTCTCAATATGACATAAAAAAAATACCATACTATGATATGGGAAGTATATACGTGTTTTATAAAAAAAATGATATAAACACTATAAGTAATAACGAAGTAATTCTGGAATATAATAACAATTATCCCAGCTTTTTCTTTGTTTTTGTTTATGACGACTTCTTGGAGTTACACTTGATCTCTGATCGCGAAGATTTATTTAAATAAATATCTGTAAAATAAACACAAATTTTTCTTCTTTATTTTATGAAAAAATGTGGCATTATGCACAGGAACTGAGCAGTTGTTTCTTTATTTTTAATTGAAAGTGATTCAGGAGCATTTGGTTTCACCTAAGTTTCATCTCCAATGCCCACCGTTGGCCACCCGAAATGCCTCGAAAAACCATGACGATGCGTTCTTTTTCATCCTCCGCCGGAGCATTGCGCGATGACACTTATTTTTGATAGTCGGGCGGTGGGGATCGTGGTGCTTCTGCTGCTCATTTTTGGTGGCCGTGTTTTCGGGGATTCGGCGGGTGCAACTTTCAGCCCGTCGGTCATGACGTCTGGGCGTCATAACGCCTGGGAGGACCAGACGGTCGTGGTGAGCCTGGTCAATGGTCATGCGCACGCTGTCCGGCTGGTATCCCTGCGCAGTTCCTGCGGCTGCTTGCGGGTGGAAACGCCTCCTCAAGATGACCTCTTGCCAGCGAATGGGGCAGTCGCCATCAAGGCATACGTTCGGGGCGGCACGAAAACCGGCAGTTACACCTTGTACCTCTTTGCCGAGTGGCAGACGGCCAATGGCGATGCCAGTGGCATGACCCGGCTCAGCATTCGTGGCGAGGCGGTGCCGCCACTGATGGTCACGTCAGGCGGCAAGCAAAATCTGGGGACGATCCCGGTTGGACAAACGGCACGGTGTCGTATTACTCTGCGTGGAGGGCTGGTTCCCGTTGTCCTGCGCGAGCCCGAGACAGCTTCGGACATGACCCTGGCCATGCCCAAACGCCGCCTGGCCGCAGACGAGGAGATGGTCGTCGAACTGATGCTGACGCCGCAGAAGACGGGTGCGTTTCAGCGGACGGTGTTGTTCGGTCTCGAAGAACCGGCCGGGCAGTCGCCCGTGGCCGTTACGCTTGCCGGCTGGGCTGAACAAGCTGATGGCGCGATGATTCCTTGAGCCTGCCTGATCCGATCACAGCCAGTCAAACGTATCCATGACATATCTATAACGGTCCCTTCAGCCACGGGGGAGCAGCGCTCATGATCAGAAACAACGCCCTCGCATTATTTTTCGCCGGCCGGGGACCGGCTGTTTGTGAGCGTCTTCATTTGTGGCGGACACCCAGGCGGATCGGCGTTCTTGCCGTCCTGCTGGCCATGCTGAGCCTGCTGGCGGCGATGGCGGCGACCAACATACCCGACAACGATGACGACAACGACGGCTGTGCCGACACGCTGGCGGCCAATCCCGGTTATTGCGACAGCGCGGCTGAAGGCGATCCCTGCTGCGGCTGCGAGGAATGCGAGGGTGGTTCCTGCGAGACCCCCGGCGCGGAAAGCGCGGAAAACGCCTCGGTCAGTTTCGCGGTCAGCCTCGGCCAGCCGCGCCACGAGTCGTTGTCCGCTTGTCGCCTGGTGCTGAAGGCCGATCACCCCTCCGCCAGCCTGTTCACCCCGCGGGGCCTGCATCTGGTCCGCCCCGTGGGTGGGGAGATTACTGGCGTGGCGACTGCCGGTCTGCCCGAAGGCGTCGTTCGTCGTGTGACGCTCATCAATCTGGGCCGTCGGCCCATGCTTTTTGATTTTTCGGCGGACTCGGCCGCAGGCATGCCGATTGAGGAACACGCCGGCAGCTTGTGGCGTCTGTGGGCTCTTGACGAGTCCGGCGCGGCGACGCTGGCCAGCCCCGCCTTCTACGAGCTGGGCATGGCCGGGCAGTCCTCCCGCTTTCGTTTTGACGCCGCCACGGGCCGGGCCGTGTCTTTCACCAACGCCACGGGCCGCCGCGTGGACGCCTCGACGGCCGGTTTTTCCGAAATCATCGTCGGTGGCGTGCTCAGGCAGGTCCTGACGCCTTCCACCCTGGTCGATATTCTGGTTCCGCCCGATGGCACGACTCCCGCCGGCACGATATGGAAATACACGGTGTCGTTTTATCCCGCCGCCGCGGCCGGGGATCAGGACGCCGATGGTGTCAGGACCATCGCTCCCGCTTCACAGGCATTCGTGACCTTCACCTTCGAGAAAAATGTCGCCGCGGACCTTCGCGACGCGAATATCGACCACCTGCAAATCACCCGGCGCACGGCGGACGGCGGCTCACGCGTCTATCGTTATGACTACGTCGAAGCGTCCGCGTCCTGGGCATTGTCCAAAGGGTCGGACACGGCGATTCTGTCCCGGAACGCCCTCTATTCATCCT
>JAAYBH010000141.1 GCA_012718935.1 Clostridiales bacterium | reverse complement strand
GCGCTGTTTATCCTGATTCTGGGTATCGCGCTGGGCGCGGTGCATGAGATTCTGGAATTCGTTGCCGATATCAGGCAGAATTCACACATGCAGAAGGGCCTGAAGGATACGAATCTCGATATCATTTTCAACGTGATCGGCTCCGTACTCGCGGCGGTGGCGGCGTACTTTGCCATGCTGTAATCTGCTCATGCTTGCCATCTGGTTTATCTGTTTTATCCGAAAACGTTGAGGTGCTTATGTAAACTGGCTGATGTACTGGTTTTGAGATCAAGCTTATTCCGAAAGTGCGTCAGAAATATATATGGGACGGTTCAGCTGCCTACAGCAGGAGAACCGTCCCATTGCCTTGTATTAATTTACCGTGACATATGCCTCAGCTCACTGGCAGAACGTGACATTTTCCTCAAGGGGGCTTCGGGCGCTATTGAAATTGTTGATGGCGTTATTTTCATCCGTATAACCCAGTGCGATGCCGACGATGAGCTGCAGATTGTCGGGGACATTCAGCTCCTTCCGAAGCACCTCGGGGTAGTTGACGAGAGTGACGGCGACGATGGAGCCGAGGCCGTTTTCCAGCGCGGAGAGCATGAGGCTTTGGGAGTAAGCACCCAGGTCGAAGACGGACCAGTGATTCAATATTTTGTCCTTGCAGAGGAAGACGACGGCAGGGGCGTCGAACATCCGCTGGTTGAGAACGCCGAACTGCTGGGCGGCGTCGCCGCAGTCGCGAACCATGTCGGGGTAGAGACCCTTCTGGCGTTTTTTTGCGGCGTCCGTCCACTCCACGGGGCGGGAAAGCTCAGGTTCCGCCTTGACGGCTTTTGCGTAGCAATCCGCGTATGCGGCTTTGATCCTTTGGAGCGTTTCGCCCTCGGCGACAAAGACCTCCCACGGCTGGGAGTTCGCCCAGGAGGGGGACTGTGCGGCGTCCTTAAGAACTTTGATGAGCACCTCCCGGGGGATGGGGTCCTGTTTGAATGCGCGCATACAGCGGCGGTTATTTAAGGCTTCGCTGATTGTCATATGGTTTCCTCCGTTTCTGTTAATGATCGCTTTTCAGCGGATATAGGTGACAACGTCCGTTTTCCGGGGCGGAGCGGGGAGCTTAGGTCCGGCCGGGTACCCAAAGGCGATGGCGTGGAAGAGCTTGAAGCCCTCCGGGATCTGAAGCTCCGCCGGAGCGTCCGCACTGCTGATGTACGGCCAGAGCAGGCCGACGAAGACAGAGCCGATGCCGAGGCTCCAGGCGGCGTTCATCATGTTCATGATGGCTAGCGCACAGTCCGTCTGGGCCGCCATGGCGCCGTCGCGCCCGGAGATGAAGACGACCGTCGGGGCGCTGTAGGTCGCGCGGAAATCGGGATTTGTTCCGAGACTGTGGAGCCACTCGTTGTCGGATTTGGCCATAACGGCGTTGGCTTTGAGATTGATTTTTTCAAGCAGCTCCTTATTCTGCACCACCGTGAAATACCACGGCTGCTCGTTGTGTGCCGTCGGCGCGTACGTCCCGGCCTCCAGGATGAGAGAGAGGTCGCCGTCGCTGATTTGCTGCGCCGTGTCATAAGCGCGGACACTGCGCCGCTCCCTGATGGTCTTGATGACATCGTTCATAGGTGTCCTCCTTCTGATTTTATTGCTTATAATCTACAATTTACATTTTATTATTGCAAGGGGATATTTAAAATTTGACTTTGACGGAGATGTATGCTACCTTATATATTACCAATATTCTACAAAAAACCTATAAATATACACATGAGGGCGGGGTAGTGAGAATGAAACTGAAAATTTGTGCGGCTGCACTGGTACTGGCAATCCTGTTAACCCTGCTGCCGATATACGCGTCGGCCGCGCCAGCGTTCAGCGACATCTCGGGCAATATGGCGGAGGAGGCGATCAATAAGTGGAGCGGATGGG
>JAAYBH010000140.1 GCA_012718935.1 Clostridiales bacterium | reverse complement strand
GTCACGCTTGACGGCGTATGGCGCCGCCTGCCCGGCTACCCGGAGGATGTGCTTGATTACGCCAACTCCGGCAAGCAGGGCGAAATTATCCAAAAGCACCTTCAGGAAAGCTAATACCTGCATTACAGCGCAAGGGAGGGCACCTGCCCTCCCTTGCGTCATTGTTTTTACTTTTTGATGGCCTTCACCAGCACCAGCGTCAGATAATTCTCCATGTCACTTTTAGGGAGGTATTGAAGTTGAATATCAAGATACGAAAACTGACACCGGATCTTGCGGAAGATTATGTGCGCTTTTTTGATACGACGCCGCATGATGACCTCGTTGATGAACACAAATGCTATTGTGTGCCCTGGTGCACCGATGACAGCAGCGGCGACTATGAAGCCCGGCATTTGTCATCGGCTCAGAAAAGAAGGGATCGCGCTGTCTGGAATATAGAAAGCAACGGCTTACAAGGCTATCTCGCCTATTGTGAAAATAAGGTTGTGGGCTGGTGCAACGCCAATACAAAAGCGGACTGCCTGAAATGCTATGGCTGGCGGAAATATATGGGTTACGTACCTGTGGAGGAATCCGAAACGGGTAAAAAAGTGAAATCCATATACTGTTTTTTGATCGCGCCCGAAATGAAGAGAAAGGGTATTGCGACCCTGTTACTGGAACGTGTCTGTCAGGACGCGCTTTGTGATGGCTTTGATTATGTTGAGGCCTATCCGAATAAGGAGGCCAGAGATGAAGCCACTAAAAACTGCGGCCCTTTGGATATGTATAAAAAAAGCGGATTTGCCGTGTATCGCAAGGTGGAACAAGGGTATGTCATGAGGAAGCAGCTCAGTTGAACGAAAAACGACGTGATATCACTCACGTCGTTTGCTTTCAGTCCGTCGCCGTCCGGGTGCCGATTTGATGGTTATCCATATCCTCAAATACCTCCCGGACCGATTTGGGCTTTTTGCCTGTGAGCAGCTCAAAGTCACCGGTACAGTTACTCATCTGATCAAGGCGGATCGCCCTGCCGAAGGTCACCATGCCGTCGCTGCAGAAGGGGAACGCCGGGTCGGCCTTCGACCAGTCGCCGTCCGTCTTCCGCGTCGTTTTCCGGTACGCCCGCGCCGACAATAGAGGTGTAAACGAGCCTTTTGACGCCGCACTTCACCGCTGCGTCAATGGCGTTTTTATGCATCCTGCGCCGCTTCTCCCCCACCTGCGGTACCGATATCAAAAGCAGCGTCTCCCCGCCGGCGAAGGCGCCGGTAAGCTGCTCCGGGTCTGTGTAATCGGCGTAACGGGCATCGATACCCTGCGCGGTAAACTTTTCCACAACCGCCTTATTCGGGCTTGTGAAAATCAGGGTCTTACGATCGACCTTCTCGAGAATGGTCCGAGCGGCATGCCCGCCGAGATTTCCGTCCACCCCGGTCATGATGATTTTAGCCATAACACTGCTCCCATCTTTTATGTTTCAAATAATCCATCGTATCTAAGGCTCCTTTTATCGAGATCGCATGATATGCGATCTCTTTGGAGCATGTCTGTGGGAGACTTCATCGAAGTCTCCTGCAGACTGAGGATTGGACCCCTGTTACGCGCCCGTTGCACTTCCACCAGTGATTATTCCATCCAACACTTCACATACGCTGTTGAAATATCGATCTATATCAATATTCGTAAAGCGGATAACCTTTAATCCCAAGCTTTCAAGATACTCTGTCCGCCGCGCATCATATTCGAGGGCGTCAGCTTCGTAATGCTGTGAACCATCGATTTCAATGGCCAAATTCAAAGACGGGCAGAAAAAATCAATAATATATTCTCCGATTATCCTCTGACGATTGAATTGTATGTTTTGTTTCTTTAGATAATCAAACCAGAGATGATTTCCTGCGGCGTTGCATTTTTACGTAAATCCCGAGAATATGCGTTGAGCTTTTTGTCGCGGGGTAAGAAACCTTTAGCCATATACTCTTCCTTCTCATAAAAGCATTTTAAGTAAGCTACGAGAATTCATGTGCTATGAGCGCGTTACAGAGCCCAATCCTCAGTCTCGCTACGCTCGCCAGCTCCTTTCAAAAGGAGCCTTTGTTCTTGGTTTTCACAACTAATATTAATGGGAGACTGTTACTCATAGTAACAGCCCCCCATCCCATATCGTTTTAAACCCTTCCGATGTCTCGTGCCACCGTCCATGCTGCTTGCGTCGCGCTGAAAATATTCCGCGGGGTGACGCAGTCGCCGAGGGCATAAAATTCCGGG
>JAAYBH010000139.1 GCA_012718935.1 Clostridiales bacterium | reverse complement strand
TTGATGACTTTCTGCATCAGGCGGTATGCGGCTGCCTCAATATCGACACCTTGAAATTCCGGATTGGAACCGAGGGCTTCGCACGCCTCCATAGCTGCGTCAACCAGCGGGATGTCGGGATCAAGGCTATACCCCTCGAGCAGCGCGCGCATCCGATCATCCAAGGCCTTCAGCTCCAGAGAATCGGTGCGGGCCATGCTCTTTGGATATGTAACACGGTACTTTGCCTTAGTTTCTTTAGAAAGGACGGCTTCATAAAAGATTTCGTTGGGATAAAGCTCGCGAAGTCCGTCCTGACCCCGCTCGATATAAGCCATCACCGGTATTCCGATAGCGAGGCCGGTGAAAACAGCCAGCAATATGGAGTTTTGCCTTGTTGTGCAGGCTATCCCCTTGCCCGTTACGGAAGTCGGCAATTCCATCACCGTCCCGTCGTCGCCGAGCCTGATAACCTTCAGATAGGGCCACAGCTCCTTCTTGACGCCGAATTTTTTCATATCCAGCTCAATCTTCAGTTCACCGGGCAGCCTTTCGTTGTCTTCAAGGCCCGCGTCAAACTCAAAAGCGAACACGGGTACCCACTCACCAGACGAGCGTTCAAGAAACAATGCACCCATCTCGCTCTCTGTCAAGGGGACTGCTGTAAAGTCGCGTTCCCTGTCGAGGGCGTTTTTTTCAGCCGAGACGGTAATACCGGCGGTCGGCGAAACGGAGAATGCCGGTGTTCCAGACACGGGGATTTCCGTGGGGTTGTAGTCCGGCTTCTCTGACAGAAGCGCTTCAAGCTCTGCGTCTCCGCCAGCAGTGCCGCTCATACCCGGCAGCCACCCCAGGTTATCCCGGAATGCCCACAGAAATCCAGGCTTCCAAAGACCCAGGACGAGAACGATCGCCAGAACAAGCGCAGTGGCTGATAAAATAAGCGGATTTCGGGAAGAGCGCCGCCCGGCAGGCGGCCTAATCGGTTCAATGGGAGCACCGCAATTGCGGCAAAACGCGAAACCTTCATAAAGCGGCGTACCGCACCTGCTGCATCTGTTTGTCACTTTATTCCTCCTATCTGTGCGCCTATACCTGTCTACCTTCCTGCACGTGCCGGTGAGTATACTATCCCTGATTCATCATGAGGATGTAGGCCAGTTCTGTGCGGTTGCCCGCGCCCGCCTTCCGGTAGATGCTTTGAATATGGGTCTTAATTGTATTTTCGGACAGATTCAGTGTGTCGGCCAGCTGCGCATTGTTTTTTCCCTGAATCATTCCGTCTATAATGTCGGCTTCCCGTTTTGTAAATTTGAACTTATAATCGTTGATGGCTTGATCCCCGTCTTCATATTCCATAGCAACAAAGAAGGTACCGCCTTTTTTGTCTGTACCGCACTTGCGAAGCACCACATCGGCATGCAGTTTTCCCCCGCTTGTCTTAAACACATCCGACCTGCTCGACACAGCGGCGCCGGTTTTTGAGTCGGCCACTATATCCTCGCACAGCTCTTTAATATGGTACAGAACACTGGAACCGAAGACCGTGGGCGTCTTCAGCATTTCAAACCCGACGGCATTGCCCGCTGTAAGGCTCAGCTCCTTATCCAGGAGGCACAGCCCCGTCTTTGCCATCCGCCCGTTTCCGGTTTCCAGATAGTTCACCGCCGCAACGGAATGGATAATGTGAAACACCGTGGAGATATGGGGCTGTAGCAGCCGGAGGACCAGCATATCCTCCTCGTTGAAATCGGGTTTGTCTTTACTTCTGTGCAGGTAGATTTCGCCCATAAACTGCCCTTTATAAATGATTCGGACGCAGGCAATATGATAATCG
>JAAYBH010000138.1 GCA_012718935.1 Clostridiales bacterium | reverse complement strand
TGCCGGGGCTCCATAATTATGTATCGGTATTCAACGAGGATTTTATCGAAAACAAAAACGCCTTTTTTCTTGATACGCAAAAGGACGATATGGTAATTACCTTCAGTAAAGTATTAACTGACACCAGCATTCCGGCAAGGCTTAAACGGATACTGGAGGTTTTATCGGAAAAGATGGATACGCCGATAGATATCGAATTCGCGTATGACGGCGAGCATCTCTATCTTCTTCAGTGCCGTCCCCAGGGCTGCGGCACGTTCAACGCTCCTGCGCCGATTCCGCAAGACATTAAGCAACAGGATGTCCTGTTTACCGCCAACCGCTTCATCAGCGACGGTATGGTAACGGATATCACACATATTGTTTATGTAGACGGCGACGCATATCACGCGCTCTCGTCCCGCGAGGAGCATTACGCCGTGGGAGAAGCGATCGGTTTGCTGAGCGGCATGCTGCCCAGGAGGCACTACATTCTGATGGGACCGGGACGTTGGGGAAGCCGGGGAGACCTGAAGCTTGGTGTAAGAGTAACCTATGCTGATATTTCCGGCACGGCGGCACTGATTGAGATTGCCAGGAAAAAGCTTTCCTATGTACCGGAGCTCTCGTTTGGGACTCATTTCTTTCAGGATCTTGTTGAAGCCGGAATTGTCTATGTACCCCTGTATCCCGATCAGCAGGATGTGATCTTCAAAGAAGGCCTGCTAAAGAGCTGCAATAACATTCTAGCAAGTATGCTGCCGCAGTTTGCCGCACTGTCTGATGTCATTAAGGTCATCGATGTGCCGAAATCCTTTTTTGGCAAGACGCTCTCCATCCACTCGAACTCCGATCTGGGGCAGGCTGTGGCTTTCCTCACCGACTCCGGGCCGGCCGCCAAGCTTAGCCCAAAGGTGACGAATACCCAAGACGAGACCCCCTTCCGATCGGTCGCGGATACGCAGGACTATTGGCAGTGGCGCCACTATATGGCCCAGCAGCTTGCGGACGCCATGGACATGCATGCCCTGGGAGTCAAGGGTATCTACCTTTTTGGCAGCACCAATACCGGTGATCCGGGCATGGGCAGCGACATCGACCTGCTTTTGCATGTCAAAGAACAGGACAGTACACAGCGGGTCATTATGGAAAACTGGATTGACGGCTGGAGCCGGGCTTTGGCTCAGATAAATTACCTGCGGACGGGATATATGGTCGACAAGCTTCTGGATGTCCATATTATTACGGATCAAGACATCCGGGAAGGCAATTCCTTTGCCATAAAGATCGGTTCAATCACAGATCCCGCAACACCGCTACGCCTGTGCGACTGACTAGTTCCCGCGAGCTTTGTCAATAGAGCTCGATCAGGACCTTCATCGTCCCGCCGCATATCAGTCCCTCCTTATCTGCGAAAAGTCCGGTTTCCCGGACTTTTTTTTGGTGTTGACTAAGACAGTAAACATGGCCTGTCTCAAGGATATTTTTCCGTTTGATGCCACTCTTAAAATACTTCACTTTAAAAAGGTATGCCGAAGGATTTGAGAAAGAACGCGGAGATGCTCACATCAGGGCAGCATTTATATAACCACGCCAGCACCATAGCCGCCATTGCCAGCGGGATGAAAAGTGCGACTTCCTTCTTTAATCCTTCTTTTTTCATTTGCCTGATTTCGAGTATAGCAACAATGACAATCAGCGCTGTATATACAAGCATAACACGGCCTCCTCCTGTCCCTCTACAGCAGTCTTCTGATCTTCCCTGTTATAAACACAATAAGCGGCAGCACATATCCCCAAATAATCAGCTCTGGATAAAGAAAAACCTCAAGAAAACGTGTAATCTCAAACATATTCCTGCCGAGCATCATTGCCATAAAGTAAAAGATAATCAGACTAATGACGATAAAGCTTCTTGTCTGTGACAAATTAAACATCGATCGATACATATTGAGTAAGGAAATAAGCAGAACGGATATTATTAGAAAATCGGTAAATATCCACAACATAACAACAACAGGCTCAATTCTTTCGATTGATTCAAAGACGGATATCAGCCTGACAGTTGTCATAAAGGGTAGAGGCGTGTTTGCCGTTGTCTCCGCGCCGAGTATTCCGACAACCGTAACGAGCAGAACAACACAAAGAAACGTAGCCAGCAGAGCTGTTGAGGTGCCGTACTTCCCGATTTTCTCTTTGTTGTTAAAGTAATCACTGAGTAAAAACAATATCGGTAAATGGGCCTGAACGGCGGTAACTGAAAGACTTGCTTTCATCACAGGTACAATGTCAAGGTAGCTGATCGGTGTGAGCCTGCCCAGCTTGATATTCTGGCCGGAGAGAGCGGATAAAATCAGAAAAACAACCATCACGAGTGGCAGAAAGACCTCTCCCATACGGGTAATAACGGTGAATCCGCCCTTATATACGGCAAAGCCAACAACAACAAGCATCGCAAGCATGAAAGCCGCGGGGTCAACTGCCGGATACATGCTGATTACAAGCTTATTGCTTATCCCGGCCACATTGACAACAAGCAGCATGATGAAAAACAAGATATAGGCAAAGGTCACGGTTTTCCCGATGAACCGGCCGAATATGACCTCGAGAATCCCGGTGAAGGATTTGTCCGGATATTTATTCAATATGCATTTCAACGCGAATATGACGGGCAAAAGAAACGCAAATGAAACAAATGGAGTAAGCCAGGCCGCCTGTTTGGCGACACCGGCTGTTGCTTGAGGTATGACCCTTACCACCGGTGTGAATGTTATCACAAGATATAAAAACATTGCCTGCCTTAATGATATCTTTCGGTTTGAAGCCACTTACTCTGATCCTTCCCAAGAACGTACAGCTTTCGTAATATTGTACACGCCGCTGATATTTGGCTCAACTTCAATGCGAACGATGGTTTTCAGAAAAAGCTCAGACCACTTATCTTTTATACCCTCCCATTGAACGGGGTGCTGATGAAATATTTTATCGCCGAAGCCAAGGATATCGGTATTATTCTGTTTTGCAAATTCTACAACGCTGCTGATCTCCTCCCTGATGACATCCGCCTGCTGCCGCGCAAGCTCGGAGAGCGCCTCCGCATTAAAGACATCGGATGCTCCCTCCAGCTCACCGATATTGCTGTTTACCTTGATCTTAATTTCTATATTTGGGATGCCGTCAATCAGTTTTGTTTTGATTTTCGTTTTTGCGCTGATGATCTCGAGCGAGATATCCTTCCCATCCTTATCTTTTACCACAATAATGCCGGACTTGACATCTCCTGTCACCCAGTTAAGTCCCCGCGCTTCTTTTCCCGTAATAAAGTCCTGCAGCCGTGTGCCTTTAAAAATTGCATACCCACCCAGCACAATATCCTGGACATAATCGTTGCCTCCCGAGCCTTCCGGCTTTTCCACAATCTTAAGGCAAGGGAGATAAGCGGCTGAATATTTGCTACCGAGCGCCTCAACAAATTCTACCAGCGTGATTTCCTTTGACAGAGACATATCCCCGACGTTATCGACAAGACTCTTCAGCTTGTTGGTAACGAGATCTTCATCGCCGGATTTCAGCAGCTCTTCTCCCGATTCCTCTTGTACCACCATAACATGCGCGTTCAGCCTGTTTTCATGATTCCGGATAAAGAAATCAAGGTATTTGCGTATGTCGTCCCGGGCAGCCGATTCGCCGACAACAATATATTGTGTATGACCCCAGAACAAACTCTTCTCGGTGTAGGCGCTGAAGTTCCTGTCAGCATCAAAGACCGTCTGCCCTTGCGAAATCAATATAATAGGTTTTTTCTGAGCACCCCCCTGGCTGCTTGAGGCAGACATGGTCTTCTGCGTCTCAACCGTCAGCTTTACACCATTATCTTCTGTGTCCGATTGATCAATTGCAACGGCGGTTGCCAATATCAGCTTGCCGATGTCCTTTTGAATGGAACAGCTTGTCACGAAAAAGAACGGCAGCACACAAAGGATCAGGACGCATTTTTTTCCGTTAGGCATCTTATTTCTGCCTTCTTTCGTTTGGCGAATTCATATACGCAGGTCTTTTCTTAATAAATGAAAGCGGCATTCGTATGATACTGTCATCCATATTCTGACCCTCGTTTGTCGCAAACGGCGCTATATACGGTACGCCAAAGGTTTCGATTGAGCAGAGGTCAAACAGCAGCAGCAACGCGCCGACACCTATGCCGAAAAGGCCGATAAAGCTGCTGAAAAGAATGAGAATAAATCGCCACAGCCTTACCGCATTTGCAAAATCCTGGGTTGGTATCGCAAGGCCAGATATCACCGTGAGCGCAACGATCACAACAACGGCCGGAGAGATGAGCCTGGCATTCACAGCCGCCTCCCCGACGACAAGCGCGCCGACGATGGAGATTGTCTGTCCAATGCTTCTTGGCAGCCGCAGACCGGCCTCGAGAATAATCTCAAACGCGATCTGCAGCAGGATCACCTCGAGAAACGTCGGGAACGGCACGCCTTCTCTCGAGCTTACAATTGACAACGCGAGTTCGGTCGGAATCATTTCCTGATGAAAGGTTGTGATTGCAACATAAAATGCCGGCAGAACAAGCGTCAGCATCAGACACAAATAGCGCAGTATCCTCAGTACGGTTGCAAGCCAAAAATTCTGGGAATAGTCGTCAACCGTCCTTAAAAAATTATATAGTACGGCAGGGACGTCGTAAGCGAAGGGTATCCCGTCAATAAGCAGGCCGACTCTGCCCTCGAGTATGGCCGTACAGAATTTATCCGGCCGCTCGGTGGCCAGCACCTGGGGAAACGCGGTAAATTTCTTATCAATAATATATTCTTCAACAAAGCCCGGTTCAATCACGCCGTCGATTTCGATGCCGCTGAGCCGTCTTTTCACCTCATCGACAAGGGTCTGATTGACGGTGCCGTCCAGATAGACGATACCGATGTTGGTCAAAGTTTGTCTTCCCACGGTTGTTTCCTCAATAACCAGCCTTTGGGTTTTTATCTTGCTTCTGACTGTGGCGGTGTTGATGCTGAGCGATTCGACAAAACAATCCTTTGCGCCCTTGGCGGCGGTTTCGTTCGTCGGCTCGGCGACGTTTCTCTGCTTCATTTCCCTCACGCAAAAGGTCACCGCTGTTTTGACGATGTCAAAGATAACGGCACAGCAACCAGACAGGATGTCGTTGATTACGCCGTTGATATCCGTGTAGATTGCCGAGACGGGATAACGCACCAAGCCGTGGGCAATCAGGTCAACAACCTCAGTGTCGGCCTTTTCCCGGTAAAGCATGCTTTTTTCCATCAGCGGTTTGATTATGAAATCACTGATGCTTTTTTGATCGGCCATCCCATCAACAAAGGCGACCGTGACGGGGCGTCCCCTGTCGCCGCAGATGTAGATATCTATAAACTGGATATCTGCGCTCTTGCCGAGAATTTCCCTTAAGTTGTCTGAAGTCAGATCTATCTGTTTGTTGTCTGGCGTTTCTGAGAAAGTTGTATTCTCTTTTCTTTTTGCTTTGAACATATTATCACCTATGGTTTATGTTTCTCAAACAGGTAGTCTTTAACTATAACAATATTTGCCTAATTGTTCGTTCGTAATCTGCCAATTCACGAACTCATGGCTGTAGCCTGCATTATTATCTTGCATTGCACAGGTAAATGTTGAAGCAAGTCAATAACATATTGCTCTTAAAATGGGCATAAAAATATCCGAAAAGTCTAAAACAAACAGACTTTTCGGACAAATTGTGGTGGAGACGAACTGTTAAAATCCGAACTTTCGACCAAATCGAAAGTCACTTCCTTTGTTGCGTTATTTACGTTAAACGTCAGTACGAGACGGTCGTCGAAAAGGTAGATGCGGTTTACGAAACAGTCTATGAGTTGACGTCTGTATTCCTTGTCGTTCATATCG
This sequence comes from Clostridiales bacterium, assembly GCA_012718935.1. Lineage (GTDB taxonomy): Bacteria > Bacillota > Clostridia > Oscillospirales > Oscillospiraceae > Sporobacter. Next base: position 1,438 of record JAAYBH010000138.1, on the reverse strand, counting down.
CCGCCTTTAAAATTGCGCATCCAGCGGATGACATCATCCTCGCTAAGGTTCAGCGTACGCGCCCGCTCCTTTGCAAGGGCGATTTCGGTGTCCTCCTTTTGCTGCTCAAGTTCTAAAAGTCGCTGCTGTGTCGTTGGCGAGAAGATTCCCGCTTCAAGAGCCTTCACCAGGTTTGTAAGACTCTTTTGTATTTCGGCTTTCTGGCGGAGAAGCAGCTCAATTGTCGTGTTTTCTTTCTTTTGGAAATCAACAACCGCTTTAGCTATTTTTTCTATTACATCATCAATCAGGACATGTTGCAGTATCATAATGATAATCTGTGATTCCAACCAATCCTTTTTAACAGCTTTCTTTCTACAGCCTTTGTTACGTTTCGCCGCACCGCATTTGTAATAGTAATATACCCGTCCGGTCTGGCTTGTCCCGCTTTCGCCGACCATCATATGCTGACAGTTCCCGCAAAACAATTTAGTCGTCAGCAGATATTCCTCATCAGCCGTGAATTTTGACCTTGCAGGAGCGCGTTTGTTTTTCGCTAAGCGTACTTGTACCCTCTCGAACAAATCCTCCGGCACGATTGCCGGAACGCCGCCAGGGATGACTACTGAACCGTATTTGTACTCGCCTATGTATTTGCGGTTTTTCAACAGGACATTAAGGCTATTCGATGTGAACGGCTTGTTCTGTCTGGTTAGCAATCCGCGTTCGTTTAAAGACTTGATAATCGAACGCTTCGACTCACCCTCATCATAACGCTGATATATCCAAATGACGACTGGTGCAGTCAAAGGGTCGATTTCAAGCTTGTCATCAGCACTTTTTATATACCCAAGTGGAATTGTGACGCCGCTGTTTCTGCCTTTAAGAGCGTTCTCCTTCTGACCACGGCGAATTTTCTCGGAAAGCTCAACAGAGTAAAATTCGTTGAGTGTTTCAAGTACGCCTTCCAGAATGATGCCTGTTGAACCCTCGGCTATGGGTTCCTTGGCGGACACCAGTTTGATTCCGTTTTTTCTTAAAATCGCCTTGAATGCAACGCTGTCTTCACGGGTGCGGGCAAACCGGTCGAGTTTCCAGACTAAGACGATATCGAAAATCCCCTTTGTACTGTCACGAAGCATTCGTTGAAAATCTGTCCGTTTCTCTGCATCCTTCGAGGCGGTTAAAGCGCGGTCGATATAAGTGCCGACAACCGTGATGCCGTTCTTTACAGCGTACTCATTACATTCGCGCAACTGTCCCTCGACACTCTCTTCACGCTGAGTGTCGGAAGAAAATCGGGCATAGATAACAGCTCTTAGCATAATCGTGTTCCTCCTTGTTGTGAGACCCGAGGTGAAGTCAATGCCTTGCCTCGGTTTCGGGGCGGAGCGACTATCATTCCGCCCCTTTACCTCAGAGCATGTTTACCAACTGTCTGCTTGCCGGGATAACCATT
>JAAYBH010000137.1 GCA_012718935.1 Clostridiales bacterium | reverse complement strand
GCTACTACGACGCCGTCCTCGTCGAAGACCAGTACGCCCGTCCCGTCGTTTTAGCCAACAACGAGTGGACGCTGAGATATATCCTGGAAAAGAACAAAGGCGTCGAGTTTCTCGATATTGCGCCGGTTATGGAGGAATAGATGCAATAAGACAAAGAGACGGTTCTCCGTATTGAAGCAGAGAACCGTCTTATGCTTTTTCTATTGCTTCGGGAGGGCGTAGAGCTCGGCGATGCTCATGCCGAAAAGCTCCAGGACGAGCTGTTCGAAGTGGGCCAGAGGTTTCGTTTGAAAATCCTTGCCCTGGGTGCCGAAGACGGCGTTGAACACCTGTGCGACGGTATCGGGGTCCGGGTAGCCTTCGCCGTATGTGCTGGTGGCGGGGAAGTAGTCTAATTTGCAGCTCTTGTTATTCCCGTCCACCTGAATGTCGTATCTGCCCTCGTCCGCATGAAACCAAATGATCAGACTATACCCGTTAACGTCGCTGTCACAAAGCTCGATATTCCAGTCGTCAGCAAACGCGCCCCATTCCGGCCTTGTGACAGCCACCGACTTGTAATGCGGCTCGCGCTCCTCATAGACGCCGCACACGCCGTCCTCGCCGAAGCCGAAGCCGAGCTTAATCAAAGAGAGCTCCGGCTCAACGTATGCGCCCAGCGGGGTATTGAGCTCCTTGCTTGTTTGCAGGATCAGTACGGCATCGCCAAACCTGCTGTCGAATACGAGCGTATTTCTTATCATACCATAGGAGATACCGGCGGACGGATGCCCATACCACTCTCCCCATTGGCTTTCAAGGTTATCGGCGACGTCCCCTTTCACCGCCTCCGCGTCGTCAACATAGTATTGCACTGAAACGGCGGTCTCATTGTTCTGCAGGTTCACCTCGATGCTGCATTCGGCAAAGTCAGGCGCGATATCGAGGTATTCCTTGACGGAGGCCAGGGCGTTCAGGTTGTAATTATCCCGTATCAGGCCGGTATATTGATCCAGGTCCTCTGCGGGCACGTCGAAGGCGATCTCAATGGTGCATGCCCCGTTTTCGTAATTTTTGTCGTGGGGCTTGGTTTGCCTTATCGTGACCACGCGGCCGTCCGTGCCGGTAAACTCACAGAAAGCATTGTCTGAATACTCTTGGAAGCGGTCATTCTTGTCTTCCTCCGAGAGCCCCGATATCGCTATATCCGCCTGATAAGCCACGGCGGCATACATATTGCCCTCGGCTGCGATATAAAGCGTGTAGGGATTCCTGCCCTCCAGCTTTGAGGAGCCTTTAGTGAAGGATGCAGCCAAAACGGTAAAGATATCGGGCATTTTCAGCTCGGCCAGGGGGTTGAATTCGCTGCCGAATATGTCCGTCGGCGCGTAAGGCTCCGGCTCCGGCTCGACTGATTCGGGCGTTGTCGACGGTTCGGCCGTTTCCGGCGAAGCAGACGGCTCGGTTGTTGTCCCGGCGGACTGCCCGGAACACGCTGTCGTCGAAGCGGCGAGCAGAAGGATGAGCAACACTGTCAAAAATCGTCTCATTTTCTTTTCCTCCGAAATACGTTAGTTTAATTTTTGATGCACCGTATTTTAGTTCATTTGTATATTTATTGTAATTATCGATTTATTTGAGGAAAAGATGAGCCGAGACCTTCTTATCCATAGTATACGTATGAGGGGGGCGATATTCCGTACTTCCGAAGAGGACGCATGGCTTTGCATAATTATCCCGTAATGTGAAAGAATAAGGGTGAGTGATTCAAAAATACCATGCCGGAGGGAGGCGAGCGGCGATGGCACGGCGGGAAGACAAGGAAGCGGCAAAGAAAGGCAATTTCTTCACAAACAACAATGACAACGGCAATCCGAGCGTTGATCCGAAAAACAAAAACATCGCAGGCGGAACAAGAGTTAACCGCATCGATGAAGCCCGCGGGAACCCGACATGAATAAGCAAGCCCGCACCTCCGGGTGCGGGCTTTTTTTTATTCCTTTTCGGTTTTGCGGCGTTCGCCGAAGGAGCAGTAATCATTGAAGTCGAACAGCCGGTATCTCCTGAAGAATTCGTTCTGGCACAGCACAAGCCCGCACTGGAAGGCGTTCGGCACGCCGTATTTGCATTCCCTGCAGTAAACAATGTCGGGTGAACGGCGGTTCCACGCGTCAATGGCTTCCTGCTCGGTTTTGTGCCACCGTTCGGCGAGAGGCACATCGCATTTGTAATTTGTATCCGTTACGCGGTATGCCCCAGAAAAATTAAGTATTTTGGCCT
>JAAYBH010000015.1 GCA_012718935.1 Clostridiales bacterium | reverse complement strand
GGCAGCGATCCGACAAATGGCTGTCGCCTTAACGATATAGATAATGGAGGTTCATTATGCCATTCATTCAAGATATTATAAACAGTCCGGTTTTCAGCTGGATCATTCTGCCGCTGTTGATTTTCCTGGCGCGCATTTGCGATGTGACGATGGGGACGATACGCATCATCTTTGTTGCGAGGGGCAAACGTTTGCTGGCGCCGCTCCTTGGCTTTTTTGAGGTGTCCATCTGGCTCCTGGCAATCAGCCAGATTATGCAGCAGCTCGATAATGTTATCTGCTTTGCCGCTTACGCCGCAGGATTCGCCATGGGGAACTACATAGGTATCCTGATTGAAGAAAAGCTCGCGATGGGCACGCTGATATTGAGGGTGTTCGTCACAGCAGATGATGCGTGTTTCAAGGAACGCCTTTACGAGGCGGGCTTCGGCGTCACTGTCATCAACGGACAGGGGCGAAACGGCGCGGTGGAAATCCTGTTTTCGGTGATTAAGCGGAAGGATCAGAAAAAGGCTGTCGCCATCATTGAGAGCTGCAAGTCCAACGCTTTTTATTCCATTGAGGAAGCAAAATCGGTCAATAAAGGGATATTCCCCAACAGTGATCGCGGGCAGTTAGCCAAAACGAAGCGGCCGCACGTCAGGCATGGTAAATAGCCCCGATATTCAGCTAAAGCAAAAGGCCATGTTGCACAAACATGACCTTTTTGCTTATTGAATAATGGTAAGTCAGGATTGTCAGTTGAACTTTTTGCTGGGGTCGATCCAGTCGAGATCCTTCCTGGCTTTCGCGAAGCCGACATCCTTGGCCGGTCCGCCCGATCCGAAGGGTCGCTTGGAGACATCGTAGCCCTCGCGTTCGGACATCATTTGCAGCTCTTCCTCTGTGGGCGGCCGCTTTGCCTTCTCTTCCAGGCGCTTCATGCCTTCGGGGCTTGCGTAATCCACAAAGCGCGCCAGCTCAATCTCAATCATTCTCGGTCCACTGGGATACGGAGCGACGATGAACTGCTCGTTTTCGATGCCCTTTTTCAGCCAATTTGCCAGAACACGCGGATCCATCCCGTTGGCGTGGATCGACGCCAGAAGCTTTTGGGTATCATCGGAAACGTTGTATCCCGTGTTTTTGAACTGCTCCGGACGTCCGACTGTCGCCGCTTCATAAATCCTGGAGCGGATGTTCGCCGGGCAGAGCGCCGTGACGCCGATACCATATGGCTTGAGCGCGACAAAATAGCTCTCCAGCAGGTTGAGGACGCCCGCTTTGGCAGCGGAATACGGTGCCGTCATCGGACCGGCGCCGAAGGCACCCCAGGAGACAGTTGATGCGATATGGCCGCCTGTTCCCTTTTTGATCATGCGTGGAACAAATGTGACAAGGCCGTTGACAACACCGCCGAAGCAGACACCCACAACCCAGTCATAATCGTCATAAGTAGATGCTTCCGCCGGGCCGAATACGTTGACTCCAGCCGTCAGGACAAGAAGATCCGGGGCCGCGCCGAAAACCTTCTCCACCTCGTCAGCCGCAGCGGCGTATGCGTTACGGTCCGTGACATCCAGTTTGATGGCGTGAGCCTGTGCTTTCTTTTCTTTAAAATACGCCATAGCCTCGTCGAGATGGTCCTGGCGGACGTCTGCGATGACAACCTTCATGCCGGCTTCAGAGAATATCTGTGCCTGCCCGAATCCGGCGCCCGAAGCGCCGCCAGTGATAAATGCGATTTTTCCTGCAAAGTCCTTCATTATATTATCTCCTCGTAAGAATATTTTGCATATACACAGAATACCATTATTGTCTCTTGAGTGCAAGAGTCAGGCTTATTCAGTATGTGTCAAGTAAACGTTGGCAAAAGTCACCGCATAGACATTTGTGCGGAACAAGCTTGCAGTCTTAATATGTTGTTCAAAGGAAAGGGTATAGCAATCCCTTGGCGTTCTGGGTTTTCGTGAT
>JAAYBH010000136.1 GCA_012718935.1 Clostridiales bacterium | reverse complement strand
AGAAAAGCCGGTCAACCCGCGGCGACTTTTTAAGCGCCCGGCAGATGGCGTGCTCGCGCCCACCGCCGCCGATGACAAGAACATTCATGATGATACCCCCCGTGAAATGGTTATATTTCTGACGAAATGCCGGGAAACGGAACCACCCCGGAATGCTGGACCACCCCGGCCGGCTTCGCCAGCCGGGGTGGTCCCATATCAATGATGAAACAGCCGTATCCCCGTAAATGCCATGACCATACCGTATTTATCGCAGATACTGATCACATTGTCGTCGCGGATGGAGCCGCCGGGCTGGGCGATATACTGAACGCCGGATTTGTGCGCGCGTTCCACGTTGTCGCCGAAGGGGAAAAAGGCGTCGCTGCCGAGGGAAACGCCACTTAAGCATGTAAGCCAATCCTTCTTCTCGGCTTCCGTCAGGACAGGGGGCTTCTCGGTGAAAAGAGCCTCCCAGGCGCCGTCGGCCGTGACGTCCTCATATTCATCCGTCAGATAAATATCAATGGTCGTATCCCGGGTGGGGCGGCCGATGTCCTTAAATTTTAAATCCAGCACCTTCGGATGGCGCCGCAGCCACCACCGGTCCGCCTTGGAGCCTGCCAGCCGCGTGCAGTGGATGCGGCTCTGCTGGCCTGCGCCGACGCCGATGGCCTGACCGTCCTTCACATAGCAGACGGAATTGGACTGGGTGTACTTGAGGGTGATCAGGGCGATGAAAAGATCGCGTTTTGCGCTGTCGGGCAGATTATTATTTCTTGTCACGATATTGCCGAGCATGTCCGCGCCGATTTTCAGCTCATTGCGGCCCTGTTCGAAAGTGATGCCGAAAACATCCTTGTGCTCAATTGCAGCGGGCATATAGTCAGGGGCGATTTTAATGATGTTGTAGCTGCCCTTGCGCTTATTACGGAGGATTTCAAGCGCTTTCGCCGTATAGCCCGGGGCGATGACACCGTCGGATACCTCCATGGCCAGGACGGCTGCCGTCTCCTCGTCGCACACATCGGACAGAGCGGCCCAGTCCCCGTAAGAGCTGACGCGGTCGGCGCCGCGGGCACGAACATAAGCGCAGGCAAGCGGGGATAACGGCATATTTCCGACGAAATAAATACGCCTCTCAGTCTCAGTCAGCGGAAGTCCGACGGCGGCGCCGGCGGGAGAGACATGCTTAAAGGAGGCCGCGCAGGGGAGACCGGTGGCCGCTTTCAGCTCCCGTACCAGCTGCCAGCTGTTGAAGGCATCGAGAAAATTGATGTATCCCGGTTTCCCATTGAGAACCTCGATGGGCAGGTCGCCGTCCTCCATAAGAATACGCGAGGGCTTCTGGTTCGGATTGCATCCGTATTTAAGCTCAAGTTCGTTCATACCGTAACCTCCTGTGGCGATTGGTGAGAATATGATCAGCGGTATTTGTTAATGATGATGCGCTCTGTTTCATCGGTTTTAATATCCTTTGTCATGCCGAAAAGAGAAACCTTGTTATCCGCATTCAGTGCGTTCCAGATACTGTTTGCATACTCGACGAGTGTGCCTTCTATAGCGACGAGCTTCGGTTCACCCTCAAAGGATGGAATCGGCTCGCCGTCGCATTTATAAGTATGGATGAAATGCCCGGCTCCGGCAATCGGCTTATCGTATTCATAGAAATACCTGCAGCAGCAGGACGGATCGCCGTCCAGCGTTTTAAGGATCGACAGCTTATAGCTGCCGTCCGGCTGGACGAGACCTGAGATACGCGGCGTGTAGTTCGGTGCGTCCGGTTCAAATTCGCGTTTCAGAAGCGACGTATGAAAGCTGTTTTCTGCCAGCATGTTGTCCCGGATCGTCTCCGTCTGGTCGCCGTTGGTGACAATGGCATGACCGTCGTAGACGCGGACGGGATGGTAGATAACAAGACTGGGGTCTGTCAGCTTTGCCGGATCAAACGCCTCCGTACGGATGCCGTCTCCGGTTTCAACAAATATCCGGTTGCGGCTGTTAACGCTGCGGCCCATGATGAAATAGATAAGGACGGCGCGTTTGCCGTCCCCGCTGCGACCTAGAACGATGCCGCGGCCCGGATAAGAATTCGTTTTCAGATCGCTGACGATATCAAGCAGTTTCATGAATAGACTCCCTTATCTTTTATGTTAACAATGCGCCCGACGACGGACAGCCGGCCTTCGCAGTAGAGGGAGATGGCCTCCGGGAGGATCTTCCATTCGACCTCCTCCATGATCCTTTTCTGCAGCGAACTTGGAGTGTCGTTCTCGCGCACTTCGATGGCGCGCTGGATGATGACCGGGCCTGCGTCCGCCACGGCGGTGGCGAAGTGGGCGGTAGCGCCAGATACCTTGACGCCGTAGTTCAAAGCCTCCTCGTGGACGCGGATACCGTAAAAGCCCTCCCCGCAGAAGGAAGGGACCAGTGACGGGTGTATGTTGATAATCCTGTTTTCAAAAGCCTCAATGACCGGAGAACCGAGAACCACCATAAAGCCCGCCAGAACCACAAGCTCGATGTCAAGGCTTTTAAGCTTCTGGTAGACGGCCTCGTTGAAAGCGGCGCGGTTTGAGAAATGCTTGTATTCCACGACGAAGGTCGGTATCCCGGCGCTTTTGGCCCGCGTCAGCGCAAAGGCCTCCGGTCTTGATGAGATCACTGCTGCAAGCTGACAGTTTTTGATCTTTCCGAAATTCTGCGCGTTAATGATGGACTGAAGGTTCGTGCCGTCGCCCGAGACAAGGACTGCCGTTCTTACCAAATGAGCTCAACTCCTTTTTTCGTGTCACTGCCGTCTGCAGTACTCTGAACACAGCTTCCGATGACATAGGGGTGTTCGCCGATTTGAATGAGCGCGTTGATAATATCGCCGACGTCATTGCTGTCCACAGCCATGACGAGCCCGATACCCATATTGAACGTGTTGTACATGTCCCGTACGGGAATATCGCTTTTTGAGGACAGATAAGCAAAAATGCGGCTCTCCGGGAAATCATGGGGGCGGATTTTTGCAGTGATCCCTTCCGGCAGCATGCGGGGGACGTTTTCGTACAGACCGCCGCCGGTAATATGGCAGATGCCCTTGATATTCATTTTAAGTGTTTTAATAAGGTGCAGCACCTGGCGGACATAAATGCGCGTCGGCTTGAGAAGCTCCTCGCCCAGCTTGCAGAAGAGCTCGGGTACATATTCGTTCAGCGCTTCCGGCGTCAGGTCCAGCACCTTCCGTACGAGGGAAAAGCCGTTGGAGTGAAGGCCGGAAGACGCAAGACCGATCAGCCGGTCACCGGGCTTGATCGTATGGCCGTCGATGAGCTTGTCATAATCGACGATGCCGACGGCAAAGCCCGCCATGTCGTATTCATCCTCTGGGTAAAAGCCCGGCATTTCGGCCGTTTCGCCGCCGATGAGCGCACAGCCGGCCTGCTTGCAGCCTTCGGCAATGCCCCTGACGATCTGTTCCGTCCGTTCCGGCAGATTTTTACCCATGGCCAGGTAATCAAGGAAGAAGAGCGGCTCGGCTCCCGAGCAGATGATATCGTTGACACACATGGCGACACAATCAATGCCGACAGTGTGGTGTTTATCCATCAAAAAGGCGAGCTTCAGCTTTGTCCCGACGCCGTCAGTACCCGAGACGAAAACAGGACGCTTCATCCCTTCGGTGTCCGGTTCAAAAAGGCCGCCGAAACCGCCTAGGCCGCCAAGGACACCGGAACGGAAGGTGCTTTGAACGAGAGGCTTTATCCGTTCGACCGATTCATAACCGGCCGTGACGTCGACGCCGGCGGCGGCATAGCTGTTTGATTTAGAGTTCTGCATCAGAGTTACTCCTTTCCTGTCCAGCAGTAGGTGCAGATTTTGCATGGATCGATCCCTATCGATTCGATCAGTCCCTCAAAGGACTGGAAGCCGAGAGAGGTGAGGTGCAGTTCCTTGCAGATGGCATCGATAAGAGCCCGACCGCGTTCGGTTTTCCTGTCGGCGTATTCGTCCAGGTGCTTGAGGCCCTCCTCGCCCTCCAATTCCATTGCGGTGCGCCGGGCAATCAGCTCCATCTCGGAACGGCTCGCTGAAAAGTTGAGATACTTGCAGCCGTACATGATCGGCGGGCAGGCGGAGCGCACATGTACCTCGGAGGCGCCGCTTTCATAGAGAAGATCAACCGTCTCCCGCAGCTGGGTCCCCCGGACGATACTGTCGTCGACGAAGAGCAGCTTTTTATTCTGTATCAGCTCCGGAACCGGGAGCAACTTCATTTTTGCCACCTGGTTTCGGACCTCCTGGTCGGAAGGGATAAAGCTGCGCGGCCACGTGGGCGTGTATTTGACGAACGGACGGGCAAACGGGATACGGCTTTCATTGGCATAACCGATGGCGTGGGGAACGCCTGAATCCGGAACTCCCGCCACGTAATCGATATCATCGATTAAACCGTCTTCCATATCATGGTGTGCGATAATCTCTCCGTTTCGGTTGCGCATGATCTCCACATTGACACCCTCGTAACTGGAATTTGGGTATCCGTAATAGGCCCATAAAAACGCGCAGATTTTCATCTCGTCTCTGGGCGGAGACAGCACCTCCATCTTATCGGCTGTGAGAAGAACGATTTCACCGGGACCCAGGTCTCTGACGTCGTGATACCCCTGCTTGATATAGGCAAAGGATTCAAAGGATACGCAATGGCCGTCTTCGCTCCTGCCGATGAGCACCGGCACCCGTCCCAGCTTGTCCCTGGCGGCAATGATACCGTGATCGGTCAATATGAGGATGCTCATGGAGCCGTCGATGGATTCCTGTGCGTGGCGTATGCCCTCCGTCAGGCTTTGCTTTTGATTGATGAGTGCGGCCGTCAGCTCGGTCGTGTTGATTTTCCCGCCGGACATTGAACTGAAATGCAAAAAGCCGTCCTTAAAAAACGTGTCGATGAGCGCGTCGCTGTTGTTGATGAGACCGACGGTTGTAATTGCATACTCCCCGAGATGGGATCGGAATAAGAGGGGCTGCGGGTCCGAATCGCTGATGCAGCCAATGCAGCTGTTGCCGTGCATATCCTGAAGGCTGCCCTCAAATTTCGTCCTGAAAGGTGAATTTTCTATATTGTGTATTTCTTTTGTAAAGCCGGAGTCCTCGGAGTAGACGGCCATACCGCCCCTTCGCGTCCCAAGGTGGGAGTGGTAGTCCACGCCAAAAAAAACATCTAGCACGCAGTCCCGTTTTGAGACCGCCCCGAAGAATCCGCCCAATCGATTGCCCTCCAGTTACCAATATATGAAACAGGAACCTATCCCAAGAGGCGTCTTGCCATTTCCTGATATGCGCCCTCTACATTGCCGAGATCCTGGCGGAAGCGGTCCTTGTCGAGCTTTTCTCCCGTTTTGGTATCCCAGAACCGGCAGGTATCCGGTGAAATCTCATCGGCCAGAATAATCGTGCCGTCCGGAGCCTTGCCAAATTCCAGCTTGAAATCGACCAGTGTGATGCCGCACTCCATCAGCGTTGACTTCAGAAGGTCGTTGATCTTAAAGGAATACTCCCGGATCAGCGCCAGTTCCTCGGGTACGGCAAGGTTCATGGCAAAAATATGGGAAGCGTTGATCAAAGGGTCGCCAAGCGCGTCGTTTTTATATGAAAATTCCAGAGTGGGCTTTCTGAAAACAGTGCCTTCCTTCAAGCCGTATCGTTTTGAGAACGAACCGGCGGCTATATTGCGGATAATCACTTCCAGCGGGAAGATGGTCACGCGCTTAACAAGAGTTTCCCGGTCGGACAGCTCCTCGACGTAATGATTCGGAATGCCTGCGGCGGCCAAAAGGCGCATGAAATGGTTCGTCATCCTGTTATTGACGGAGCCTTTTCCTGATATTATACCGCGCTTTTCACCGTTGAAAGCAGTGGCGTCGTCCTTGTAGTCGACTATGAGCAGGTCGGGGTCATCCGTTTTGTAAACCTTCTTCGCCTTGCCCTCATAAACCAGTTCAAGCTTTTTCAAATATTATTTACCTCGCTTTGCAGCTTTTTGTCCTTCTCGATATAGGCTGCCGCCATTTTTTCTTTAAATGCCGCCAGCTTTTGCGCCAGGGCGCCGTCATTTACCGCCAGAATTTGCGCGGCAAGAATGGCCGCGTTGTCGGCCCCGCCGATGGCCACAGTAGCAACAGGGATGCCCGACGGCATCTGCACAGTCGATAAAAGACTGTCCAAGCCATCCATCGTAGAGGATTTTATGGGCAGTCCGATAACAGGAAGCGTCGTATAAGCGGCCATGACACCGGCCAGATGTGCGGCTTTGCCCGCCGCGGCAATAATGACGCCGAAGCCGTTTTCAATGGCGGTTCTTGAAAATCTCTCAGCCTCATAGGGCGTTCTGTGGGCGGATATGACGCGCGCCTCAAAGGGGATATCAAAGGCCTTCAGCTGCTTGATCGCTGTTGCGAGGACAGGGAGATCGCTGTCGGAACCCATGACGACCGCAACCTTTTTCATGTCATACCTCCTGTTTTTGATCGGACGCCGCGCATAAGGCAGGATGCTTATTGATGCTTGTATAGTATCTTAATTCAATGGCATTTTCAAGGTTAACAAAATACAAAACCGCAAATTTGTTAGTTTAAACAACCTATAGTTGTAAAGGCTTGTTTTTTGCGGTAAAATAGCAACAACGTAACTTTTAGGGGGATATTGATGCACAGACAATTCCGTGCGTCTGTCGTCGAGGCCGTGAAGCTGACGGAGGAAATCTGCTCTGTCGGATTAAAGGCGGACGATATCGGCGCATCTGCCGTACCCGGACAGTTTCTCCATATCAGGTGCGGCGACGCCAATCTCCTCCGGCGCCCGATCAGCATCAGTGACATTCGGGACGGCATGATGACCATTGTATTCCAGGTGCGCGGGGAGGGGACGAAATGGCTCGCGGATCGCCGGGCGGGCGACGTGCTCGATGTTCTGGGTCCTCTCGGCAACGGTTTTGACCTGGGCGGTAAAAATATTATTCTTGTCGGCGGCGGTATCGGCGTGCCGCCGATGCTTTTTTCAGCGCGCGCCGCAGCCGGGCGCGCCACAGCCCTGCTGGGCTTCAGGGATAAAAGCTGCGTCATTCTCAATGATGCGTTCAAAAGCTTCTGCCAAAACGTCATCATCGCCACAGACGACGGCAGCTGCGGCGTGCAGGGACCGGTGACGCTGCCGCTCAAAAAGCTGCTCGAAACGGGCGAATACGACGCCGTGCTGGCCTGCGGGCCGAGATCCATGCTGAGGGCGGTCACGGAGCTGTGCATTCAGGCTACAGTCCCGTGCCAGGTATCAATGGAGGAGCGGATGGGCTGCGGTATAGGCGCCTGCCTCGTCTGCGCCTGCCGGACGATAAAGGACGGCAGGGAAGAGATGCGCCATGTCTGCAAAGACGGGCCTGTATTTCCGGCATCGGAGGTGGTGTGGTAAATGGCGGATCTCACTGTCAATTTCGCCGGAGTATCGTTTAAAACGCCTGTCGTAGTCGCTTCCGGCACCTTTGGCTTCGGCAGGGAATACGGCGAAATGTTCGACCTTTCGCTGCTGGGCGGAATCTGCGTCAAGGGGCTGACGCTCAATGCACGCCTAGGCAACCCGCCGCCCAGGATCGCAGAAACGCCGATGGGGATGCTCAACAGCGTGGGGTTCCAGAATCCCGGCGTCGACGCATTTGTTGAGCATGAGCTGCCTTTTTTGCGGCGGCACGACACGAATATTATTGCCAATATTTCCGGAAATACAGTGGACGAATACTGCCGGATGGCCGAAAAGCTGTCGGATGCGAAAGTCGATCTCATCGAGGTCAACATCTCCTGCCCGAATATAAAGGCGGGCGGCATGGCCTTCGGGACCTCCTGCGACTCGGCGGCGCTTGTCACAAGGGAAGTTAAAAAGCACGCAGCGGTGCCGGTGATGGTGAAGCTCTCGCCCAACGTCACCGATATTGCCGCCATCGCCCGCGCCGTTGAGGAGGCCGGGGCGGACGCCCTCTCGCTCATCAATACGCTGCTCGGCATGAAGATAGACATTGAAACGCAGAGGCCGGTGCTGCGCTATAACACCGGCGGGCTGTCGGGGCCTGCCGTGCTGCCGGTGGCTGTCCGGATGGTCTGGCAGGCGGCTGCCGCCGTCAGCATACCGGT
>JAAYBH010000135.1 GCA_012718935.1 Clostridiales bacterium | reverse complement strand
TTAAGGCTGATTTCAGCCCAGGTTCTCATTTGCATGCAGTTCATATCATATACCTTTATGATGCTTTGCTCCACATTTGTCGTCGCGTCCTACGAAGACGGGAAAGAATAACGAAATTATTCTATCACGACGTTTTCAAATTCGCAGGTGATCACCGTTTCGCCGCCGTCGCTGAGTTCCGACCGGATCGGGAGGTACGTTTCGATGTCAAACCAGGTCCGCTGGCGGACTGTTTCGGTGATATCGGTCGTCACGGCCAGCGTATTTGCTTCGCCGAGCTTTTCATAATTGCAGCCCGATATGTAGCCGGTCTGCCACTGGGAGATCAAAACAGGGAGCGCCTCGGCGGGAGATAGGCCGTCCTCCGTCACGGCGCCTGTGTCCAGAACGGCGCCGTCATACTCCAATGTTCCGCTGGAGACGGAGACCTTCGCCTTTAAACCGGCGATGGATTCGGGTGAAATAATATCAATCTCCCCATTGTCGGCGTTTCCCGAATAGCTGAAGGTAAAATCATAGACCCGGTCGCCGTAATCCGCCGTGACAGAAGCCGTGAGTCCCAGCTTTTCCGCCTTGAGGAAGCCGGCCCGGATTTGGAGCGCCAGTTCCTCTCCTTTGCCCCCCGCGCTGTGACAGGAGGAAAAGAATATACAGCTCAATGTTATCATTAGTGCAAGTGTTTTCACTTGCCGCAACGGAAAATCACCTCGCTACGTGTTTGATATAACGGACATGATTGCCTGCGGCAACATCGTGAGGATGCTACCTGCCGTGACCGAGTACTCACCGTACCGCGCCGCGCACATGTCGCCTGCCAGCCCGTGCAGGTAAACGGCCGCAAGGACTGCGTCCTTGATGGGGAAATTCTGCCCGGCAAAGGATGTGATCATCCCGGCAAGGACGTCCCCCGTCCCCCCCTTCGCCATGGCCGGCCCGCCTGTCGTGTTGATATAGGCCGTGCCGTCCGGCAGCGCGGTAATCGTCCGGTGACCTTTTAAAACGACGATACAGCCGTGAGCTTCGGCAAACCGGCGAGCTTCTGACAACCGGTTTCCGCCGGAGAGCTCGGCGCCGAGACGCTTGAATTCCCCGGCATGGGGCGTAAGGACGACGGGACATACTGCCTCGTCCAATATATCTATATTCCCGGCAACGGCATTTATACCATCGGCGTCCAGAATCAGCGGAACATGCGAATGCTTCAGCACGGCGGCGACGATCTCGTTGATGGATTGGGATTGGCCGAGCCCCGGACCCAGGAGGCACGCGTCCGCTTTTTTCAGCCGGTCGAGAACAGCGTAGACGGCTAGTCCGGCGAGAGAGCCCTCGGCTGTGCAGGGAAGGGGGAACGGCATTTCCTCGTCGCATTTTACGGCCGCGATCTGATAGATGGCCTCCGGTACGCCCAGGGACACGAGCCCGGCGCCCGATATGGAGGCGGCCTTCGCTGCAAGAACGGGCGCGCCGGAATAGCCGACGCTGCCGGCGACAATCAGGTCACGTCCGTAGTCGCCCTTATGGGTGACCTTCCGGCGGCGGGGCAGGGTGATGTCGCCTGATGTTACGGCGCAGCAATCCGTTTCGGCGCGGTCGATGAGCTCGGCCGGAATCCCGATATCGACGACTCTGACGTCGCCGCAGCAGGCGCAGCCGGGCTCGACAAAGTGGCCGGGTTTGGCAAAGGAAAAAGTGATCGTCACATCCGCGTTGACAGCGTCACCCAGAATCCTGCCGGTGTCGGCTTCAACGCCGCTGGGAATATCGGCGGCGACGACGCGGGCAGGGGAGCTGTTGATCAGACGAACGGCGTCAAGAGCGCTGCCGTGCAGCTCCGTATTCAGCCCGATTCCGAAAACGGCGTCGATGATGACGTCACTATGGTTTACATAACACTCAACATCCGCGGCTCGGGTGATATCCTCCACAACGCCGCCCAGCTCGTTCAGGCGGCGCTCCATCTCTATTGAATCCGGCGTCAGTCTGTCACGGCTGCCTGTCAGGAAAACCCGCACATTCAGTCCGTGCTTCATAAGGTATGATGCCGCGGCAATCCCGTCGCCGCCGTTGTTGCCGGCGCCGCAAAAGACGGCGGCAAAGCTGCCGTCCGCAGACCGGCCGTTTTCGCGCAGCAGCGACAGCGCCGCATCGGCTACATGCTGCGCGGCGTTGGACATCAGAAGGGTGGAGGGGACGCCGAGCACGTCGATGGCGTAGCGGTCCATCTCGCGCAGCTGCGCCGAATCCAGAAGCTTCACGATGATGCCTCCCCTGGTAAATTACATTAAACCTGGCTTTATTATATTTCAATTCCCTGTTATAGTCAATTTTTAGTTGCCATAAACGAAATAATGTGATATATATAT
>JAAYBH010000134.1 GCA_012718935.1 Clostridiales bacterium | reverse complement strand
TTGCGCGTTTGACAAAAGACGGCGGTATGCAGACGCTGGCCGTCTCATACCTCATGGCGTCCTCACAAAGCTCCTTAATCTGCTCCCAGGTGCTGTCCACATTCAGAAGCGTGTGGTCCACTTTCGAAAGTGTTTCTCTTATATTCATATCAGGCTCCGATCGTTCTTAATCTCCGTATCCGCCTATCGTCGTTCCCTCAGCCAGGGCGCGGCCGACGAGATGGCCGAAGCAGATGCTGCGGCCGTGGCTTGAGCCGGGGAGCGTGACGGGATAGGAGTTTGCAAAAAAGTCTCCCTGGACGTTGCCGACAGCGAACAACCCGCCTATGGGCGCGTCATCCTCCGTTAGGACCTGGGAGTTCTGGTCCACATGCAGGCCGTGGGGCAGGCTTAACAGCCACGCGTTCATTTGAGACGCGTAGAACGGCCCCTTCCGCACAGGGCTTAAAAAGCGCGACGGGACGCCGAAATCCTCATCGATGCCGCTGTCGCACCACCCGTTGTACCTGTCGACCGTTTTTTGAAGGGTCTCTGCCGGGACGCCGATTTTTTCCGCCAGTTCAGTGAGCGTTGCGGCTTTTACATAGTCGCCGGAGGCGATATCACGCTCCATCTTTTCATCCAGCCCGACGAGCAGCTTCTTTGATTTGACCGGCTCCTGCTTGACGAGGTGCGCCTTATAATCATCATCCCAGACAGCGTACGCCACGTTGCCGGGGGCGTTCAAACGCGCATTCGTCACGATCGGCTCATACGCCATCTCGCTGGAAAAACGGCGCCCGTCCCTGTTGACCGTCAGCCAGCTGGTGCTGATGCCGGGGCCAAGCGCCGAAAAATTGACCGGATGGATGATCGGCGCGGGATGACAGCGCGTCACGGCGGCACCCGCCCATACGCCCAGAAGGATCCCGTCGCCGTTGTTGCTCCCCACGGGGAAGTTCTCGAACTTGTCGCAGCGCAGCGCCTCGGGGCACCAGCACCGCAGCATCTCCCTGTTGTCGGTGATGCCGCCGGTGGCCAGAATCACGCCCTTGCGGGCGCTTAATTTTTTATATCCCTCGTGGTCGCTGACGATGACGCCGGTGACGGTATCGCCGTCCCTGACAAGCCGCTCCGCTTTTGTTTTGAACCGGAACGACGCGCCGTTTTGCTTTGCCGAATCGACGACCATGTCGACGAAGTATTTTGCGTGCCATTTGCTCTTTTGAAACGGGCTTTTGTCCGTGATGTCAAAGATATGGGCGCTCTGGAACTGCTTGTATTTATCCTCCAGCGCGTCCCAGTCGGCGCGCGCCGTCATCTCGTCGTTGAGGGTGACCTCCATGCCGTACCGGTGTGCCATATCGATATAGTAATCCAGCACCTCGCCGCTTTTCTCGACATATGTACGAATCAGCCAGTAGTTTGCCTGCTGCTGCCCCCATTCGTAGATGAGGCGCGCGGCCAGCGCCTTGTCGATCTCGACGCCCTTTGCTTTCTGCACCTTCGTGCCGACGGAGCCGATGTCGATTCCGTGGGCGGTATACGTGGCAAACTTTTCGCAGACGATGACGGACGCGCCGGCGGCGGACGCGGCCTGCGCCGCCGTGCAGCCGGCAATCCCCGCGCCGATCACGACAATGTCGCACGTCTCCTCGGAAACGATATCGTTTATATCCTCCGGTTTTGTCAGCCACGCATGCCCCGCGCACCGCTTGTCGCTCATCTGAACACCCTCCTTTTTAATGATTGATATCTATAATTTTACATCAATCACATAATCAGGTCAACGATGAAACCATATCTTCTATACCGCATAGGACGGCCAATGGCCGTCCTATGCGGGTGCGGCGTTGCGCGGTATAAGAAACGGCGGGAGCAAAGCCGCCCTACATATATTCAAAAGGGTTTCCGGCGTATCCTTAAACCTACTCCGGCGGCAGGGCTTTTTGCAGGGCGGCTAAAAAACCGGCGATGCTGATCGTCACGGAGGACTTGACATCCGAGGAGAGAGGATACCCCGCTTCGTCAACGGCAATGCCTTTAATTTCATCCACTGTCTTTCCGGCGACGTATTTGGCGAATTCGGAGGCCTGCTCGTTCCATTCCTTTTTAATTCCGGAGGCTTCCTTCATACCGTAGGATTCACCGAGCTCGTTCTTGGTCTTGGGCATTTCGGCAAGGTCGGTTGTGATCTTGCCCTTGGCGTCGAAATTGACGTTGCTTTGGCAAGCATCCAGGA
>JAAYBH010000133.1 GCA_012718935.1 Clostridiales bacterium | reverse complement strand
TTCTGAATCGGAATGTTCTCCACATCCTTGACGGGGACCTTGAATTTCTGTTCCAGCATCACAGGTGTGATATTAAAATCCCTGACGGCAAAAAAGAGCTTGACACGATACCGCAGCACAGATATCAACGCATTTTGCACCGACTTTATCGGTACATAATTGATAGCGAAAACGGCAATCAGCCTTTTGTTGATGGCAGTGAATACAGCGTTTTTCATATTCAGGCTGCTCGGTATTCTGATCCCCATAAGATTCATAAATGCCGCCGAGCCCGTGATGACGCGCTCTCCCTTGATAGTACCGCCTATCCCGCCTTCATAACATGCAAATTCTTCAACACGCATCAGGGTCAGCGCCCGTTTGCCAAGCTGCTCAGAAAACAGCTTGGCAAGTCCTGAATTCGACGCGATGATCAAACTTCCCGTATAGCGCAGGGCTTTTTCCGGCTGTACTTCCTCGAATATTTTTATGCCGGCTATTGAGACGGTACCGGCAGGAAAGATATCCTCATCCGTGATACTTACGCCGTCCGTGTGATAAAGGTCATCGGCGCCGCCCCAGCCTGCGATCGCGGCGCCCGACTGCCGCGCTCTTCTGGACACGGCGCTGAAGGGTACAGAGTAAGCAAAAACTAACATAAACGGCGCCGCCGCGGACATAATGGCTGCGAAATAATGCAAAAAGTACTGTGCGCGGCCATGGCCGACAGATGCGTAAAAGGCAAGGACCGCCGATATGACGATCAGTATGGGTGTTGCGAACTTATAAGCGATTTCACTGATATCGGCTTGAATCAGATTATTATAGAAGCCTTCCGTGCGTCCGGTGACTTTTTTTATGATCGTACTGTCAAGCGCGCTGCACATTTCGGCAATCACACCGGACGGCATCGCTGCGGCCTGCGCCGTTTTCATTGTTTCAGTCAGCGCCCTGTAATAGATCTTTTCTCCCCAGAGCGTAAATGTCAGTGAACATGCCGATATGACGCAATACGGCATGCCAACCGCTGTATCCTGCTTATAAATGCCGTATGCGGCCGCCCCGATCGTCGCCAGGCAGGAAAAGAGGTTGAGCGTTTCAATATTCGGTCCGCGTCTGAAAATACTCGTAAATCCGTTGGAAAGCTTGTCGATGCTAAGCATCATCACGACAAATAAAAAAATTAAAAGAATCCCAGCAAACAATATCTTATTCTGTCCCATGCCAAAGGGCAGCGGCGCGTCGGATTCAAATACAAACGTCAAAACCACCATGATAATGGTTAAAATGAGGCTTGCAAAGCTTCTGACGGAATAAGAGTTGCATCGCTCGGCGAATCTCTTTGTCGCTTCGCGGTAATCCGGCTCTTCGTAAAACTCCTCTTCGGCAACGGGTACGGTTGGCTCCGTGATGATATCATCGTCGTAAACTGCTTCATCGTCTGCTCTCGTATTTCTGCTGAATATGCCGAATACTTTCCGGAGCGATTTTTCGCCGTCTTCTTCGAGCTGTGTTTGTTTTTCGATGGCAGCGCTGACTTCCCTGCCGATGTCGTTCAGGTAGCCGTCGTTTACGGAGTCGGCTCTTTCACGGTATTTTTGAAACCGGATGACCTCCGAATCCATCCCCTCGGATGTTTCGGCTTTCTTCAAGGCGTACTTGTCTTCGTCAACGCGGAACTCTCTGGCTTGTTCGTCTGATATCTCAGCAACATCGGATAAAACGGCGGCTTTTCCTCTTGTGCCGTTTTTATCCGGCAACGGATCGGCCGACGTCTGCGCTCCGGCTGTCTGACCTCCGGCAACTTCCATCATGATCCTGTCTGTTTTCTCCTGCAGGACGGAAGGCGGCGTTTTCTTATCACCGG
>JAAYBH010000132.1 GCA_012718935.1 Clostridiales bacterium | reverse complement strand
GCGTCGATGGTCGCATTACCCGCCATATAGTGGGAGCGGCTGGCAGCAGCCAGGCCCGTATCCGGGCAGAGCTTGCTGTCGTTCATGGTGAGCTTGACCTGGTCGGCCCTGACGCCCATCGGGGCCAGTGCTTTCACCGCGTGGACGAGCGCGCCGATATCGCCGCCCTGTCCGACGTCTTCCCAGGTGTTAAAGTGCGTAAAGGTGCCGTCGGGATTGAGCTCAAGGGCCACCTCGGCCTGATCGATAAAGCCGATGGTGATGAGGAAGCCGCCCATGCTCATGCCGACGCCCACATGCTTGCCGGCCTTTCTTGCGGCCTCGGCCTCAGCCTTGTATTCGTCGTAGAACGGCTTGGCCTTTTCAAGGAGCAGGGGATAAATGTAGTCGTGATACGGGCAGCTGTTGATTGTCAGGTCGCCCGGTCTGGCGGCGTTCTTGTAACGGAATTCCCAGGAATCCATGCCGATCTTCTCGGCGGCCATATCAATGAGCGCCTCAGTGGCTGTATACGCCTGCGGTCCGCCGAAGCCGCGATACGGGGCGCAGAAGGCGTTGTTGGTGGACGCGCCGCGGGCGAGCCCCTTGAAGTTGGGGATGTTGTACCCGTGGAAGCCGACGGTGATCAGGTTGTTGAAGATTTTGCTGCCCGTGCTGCCGTAAGCGCCGTGGTCGAGGCCGATGTCGTATTCGGCGGCAATGATCTTGCCGTCCTTCGTGGCGGCGATGCGGCCGTTGGTGAAGGTGGCGGAGCGCTTACCCGTCATATGGTTGAAATCCTCATAGCTGAGCGTCAAAGTGCAGGGCATATCGAGGTTCTGAACGGCGGTGGCGACGACGGCGTAGGTACTCGGGCTGACGGAGTAGCCGAAGGAGCCGCC
Organism: Clostridiales bacterium; assembly: GCA_012718935.1. Taxonomy (GTDB): domain Bacteria; phylum Bacillota; class Clostridia; order Oscillospirales; family Oscillospiraceae; genus Sporobacter. The sequence continues at coordinate 3,049 of JAAYBH010000132.1, read as the reverse complement.
GACAGGGTTCATAATGAAGCGGAGCTGGTCCATGGGGATACCGCAGGCCATCGAGACGCCCTCGCGGCCCTCGGTGATCGCCTGGGATTTGCACTGGATGGTGATCATGCCGTCCGCGCCGACATAGCCCTGGACAACGTCAGGTTCGATGGGGAGATGCGGCTGGTGCTGGGAGTGGAAGCTGCCCTCTGCGACAAATTCGGCTGTCTCAAAAATTTCCGCCGTATCCTGTCCCTTGTAGACCGGCTGCTCCATATAGAAGTTGGGCAGCGTCTCGTGGAGCTGGATGGCGTTGGGCATGACGGCCTCGGGGAAAGACATATAGGCGGGCAGAACTTCGAGGTTCTGCTTGACCTTCTTGGCGGCCTCGCGGGCGTGTTCCTCTGTATCGGCGGCCACAACCGCGACGCAGTCGCCGCGCTTGCAGATCTTTTTGCCGGCGATGACAGGGAACTCGGTGACGCCCTTGCCCTTGACGCGCGGTACGACAGGAGGACCTTCCATGTTGTTGGTACCCTTGACGTCCTTCGCGGTCATTACCTTGTAAACGCCGGGCATCTTCTCGGCTTCCGACGTATCGATGCTGATGATCTTCGCGTGAGCGACCTGGGACAGGACGACGGCCAGGTGCGCCGTGCCTTCCGGCATCTTCAGCTTGATATCGTCGCCGTAATCGGCCATGCCGCAGACCTTAGCCAGTCCCGAGGGCCGCGGGTGCCGGGAGCCGTAGATGTCCTTCTCACCCTCGAAATCGTAAGTAATATCTTCCATGGTGGCTTCGCCGCGCATGACTTTGGCGGCGGCCATGACGGAGTCGACAAGCGGCTTGTAGCCGGTGCAGCGGCAGATGTTCCGGTGATCCTTAAACCATGCCCGGACGTCCTCCCGCGTAGGATTCAAATTTTTCTGCAGAAGAGCGTACGCCGAGACGATAAAGCCGGGCGTGCAGAAGCCGCACTGGACGCCGCCGTAGGTGATCCAGGCCTGCTGAAGGGGGTGCAGATGCTGCGGTGTGCCGATGCCCTCAATCGTTGTGATTTCGCTGAATTCGGGGACGTTTTTCATCTTCCTTGTGCAGGACCGGATGACTTCCCCGTTCAAAATGATGGAGCAGGCACCGCAAACACCGGTGCCGCAGCCGATTTTTGTACCGGTGAGACCCATCCTGCGGAGTACGACGGCAAGGTTGTCCTTCTCGGGGTCGCAGACAACCGGCCTTTCCACGCCATTGATCGATACCCTCAGTCTCGTAATCATAATAAAATCCTCTCACATAATATTAGGGCAGCAAAAACCGGAGTAACCCGGCCTCTGCTATGGGGAGCCCTGTTGTACATAATTATAAGTACACAGCATATTATTTCATAGTGATTATAACAAATGCATTCCCAAAAGTAAATGACAAAACTGACTGAGATTGACGTTTAAAATCTGTTTACTAATCTTATTCAACAGGCGCGCCGGATATTTCCTGATACGATATTTTGTACGTGTTCTGCAGCATTTCGAGTATCATACGAGCATGCGCCATTCTCTGTGCCGCCCTGGCCAGAGCGTCGGAATCCCCGGCGTAACGAGTGCGCAACCGGGCCGTTGTCTCATCAATGCTTGAGATTTCGCCGTCACGGAAGAGCTTGTCGGCCAGGTATAAAAGCGCCGTCTCATCAGGCTTCGGGCCATAATCGCCCGGCAGGTCCATATGCGATGCGACAAGCCTTGCCACCGCGGGATAGCCTTCCGTCAGCAGCAGCTTCGCGCCCGCCGTCTCGTGGGCTGCCTCCGGCCGAACGATATCGTGCAGGAGGCAGGCGGCGGAGAGCAGGTCTTTATTGATTTGTATGTTTTTTTCAATCAGCAGCTTGGCGATGCGGAGCGCCAGGGCATTCACCTGGCGGCAATGCACGATGACATTTTCCGGCGTCTTGTATTTTTCCAGCAGCCGGACGCATGTTTCCTCATCGGGATAAACCGGCAGGTCCAGGTGCGTGAGCAAGCTCTCGTAATCGCTCGGAGTATCCATGTCCAGCAGAATGCCCCGGTCGTCCACATCCACCTCTTCAAAAGGATACGGCGCCAGGAAACCGCGCATACCGCCGCTTCCGTCATAGTCCCTGATGCCGGCAGCGAAGCCAAAGGGGATGAGCGGCGGGTGCCCCCGTTCGCCGTTATATGTCGGGTATACGACAGCCTGTCCGTTCGAAAGGACAAAGGCGGCAATGACCCTCTCCAGCGTCTCCGGCTTAACGGCGCAGTGGTCGACAGGCAGGAGCAGGAAGGCGTCAACATCGTTTGGCAGCGAATGGATGCCGGCCTGAATGGAGGTAAACATCCCCTCAGAATACCGTTTGTTGTAAATATGTCGGACGTTTTTAGCCCGGCAGCGCAGAAGCTCCGCCTCGACCTCCTCGCGGCGGTGGCCCGTCACGACGGAAATAATGTGGATTTTCTCCGCTTTGCCCAGCCCGGCGGCTCGCAGCAGCGCGCTCTCCCCGCCAACGGGAAGCAGCGGCTTCAGAACCCCCATACGCTCGGACAACCCGGCGGCCAGTATGATCATTCCAATTTTCATTCAAGTCACCTCCCGGTAACAACAGCTTATCACATGAGGCGCTGTTTGCAAATAAGTAAAGTTAATGTATAATATTTGAAATTGCGTTTGTCTTCATGGGGAAATACTGGAGAGGAGCAAGACATATGGAAATCCGGGAAGCGGCTGAAAACGATCTTGAACCCTTACTGAACCTTTATACCCAGCTGCATGACAACCCCATGCCGGAAATCAACGAAGCGCTCATGCTGATTTGGAAGCGCATTCTGAACAACGCCGATTACCATGTCATTATCGGCACAATCGACGGCGTCATCATCTCCTCCTGCGTTCTCCTCGTCGTCCCGAACCTGACGCGCGGCCAGCGCCCCTATGCCCTCATCGAAAACGTCGTCACCGACGAAAAGCACCGAGGCCAAGGCTATGCCACCGCCGTCCTGAACCACGCCCGCAGCATCGCCGTCTGTGAAAACTGCTACAAAATCATGCTCATGACCGGCT
>JAAYBH010000131.1 GCA_012718935.1 Clostridiales bacterium | reverse complement strand
GGGCAAACATCATTCAAAAGCAAAGAGTTGTCTTTCGACAACTCTTTGCTTTTGGTGACCCGTACGAGACTCGAACTCGTGTTACCGCCGTGAAAGGGCGGTGTCTTAACCACTTGACCAACGGGCCTCGTCCTCATTGACTGCGCTAAGTCTCGGAACCGCTGACGCAATTCCTCGCTCGCTCCGTCATTCGTCCTCTTCCTCGCGAACCCGCTGCGCTGGGCTTCGCTCGGATTTTGCGCTAGGAGAGTTTTTTAACGGGGACGGAGGGTTCCGTCCCCGGGTGGTGGCGGTAACTGGACTTGAACCAGTGACACCACGGGTATGAACCGAGTGCTCTAGCCAACTGAGCTATACCGCCGTATCATCGCCATAAAAAATAGTTACTAGTAACCAGCAACTAATTCCTAGTAACTGCTTTGCATGGGCAACGGTTATTATACTTGATGATTTATTCGTTGTCAACTGTGTTTTTGATTGTATATAATGGGTCGTTGGTGTATAGTATGAAGCAGCTTTTTTAACGTTGGGAGGCGGACATGAACGTTATAGTTTTATGCGGCGGGCTCTCCGCGGAGCGCGACGTGTCGATCACAAGCGGCACGATGGTTGCGGCGGCCCTGCGGCGGCGCGGCCACAGGGTTGTGCTGATGGATCTGTTTTTCGGATATCCGAACAAATACGGCGATCCCCGCGAAATTTTTGATACGGTTTATGACGACGGCATTGCCGCCGTTTCGGAGACGGCGCCGGACCTTGATGCGGTGAAGGCGAGCCGGGTGCAGAACAACAACAGCCGCATGGGCGATAATATCCTGGAGATATGCCGCGCGGCCGATATCGTCTTCCTGGCGCTCCACGGCGAGGACGGGGAGGACGGGAAGATCCAGGCGACCTTTGACCTGGCGGGCATCAAATATACCGGCAGCGGCCCCCTGGGGAGTGCCATTGCCATGAACAAACCGATTACCAAGCAGCTCTTTGTTCAGAACGGCATCAAAACGCCGACGGGTATTTCCATCAATAAGCGCGACCCGGAATATAAAAATCCCGGATTCCCCTGCGTCGTCAAGCCGGGCTCCCGCGGCAGCTCCGTGGGCGTCTCTATTGTCAGTTCGCCGGAGGAATACAGGGCGGCGCTGGAGCTGGCTTTCCGGTACGACGACGACGTCATTGCCGAGCAGTACATAAGAGGGCGCGAGTGCGACGTGGGCGTTCTTGACGGGCGTGCGCTGCCCGTAATTGAGATTTGCCCGAAGGAAGGCTTTTACGATTATAAAAATAAATACCAGAAGGGCATGACCGACGAGTTTTGCCCGGCCGATTTTCCGCCGGACATGACCCGGAAGCTCCAGAGCACGGCGGAGCAGGTTTTCGGTATCCTGAAGCTGGAGGTTTACGCCAGAATGGACTTCATTGTGGACGGCGACGGCGGCGTCTGGTGCCTCGAGGCGAACACGCTGCCCGGCCTCACGCCCATCAGCCTGCTGCCGCAGGAGGCCGCCGTTGCCGGCTTGTCCTACGAGGAGCTGTGCCAGGCGATCATCGATTATTCACTTAAGAAATACGAGGTGACGGACAAATGGGTATGAAGCCACTGACTCTTGAAACTATCGCGCGCGTCACCGGCGGAAAATATGTCGGGGACGACATCCTTAAAAAGACCTGCATCACGGGCGTCGTCAAGGACAACAGGGAGGCCTATGAGGGCTGCCTGTTCATCTGCATCAAGGGTGAGCGCGTTGACGGGCACGATTTTGCGGGCAGGGCCTTCGACGCCGGCGCGGCGTGCTGCCTGGCCCAGCGTCCGCTTGACGCCCCCCGGGGCCCTTATGTGTTGGTGGAGTCGACGCTGCAGGCCCTAAAAAAGCTGGGGAAGTATTACAGAAGCCTTTTCAGCATCCCGATTATCGGGGTGACCGGTAGCGTTGGCAAGACGACGGCCAAGGAGATGACGGCGGCCGTCCTGTCCCAGAAATACAATGTCCTCAGGACGCCCGAAAACCTCAACAATGAAATCGGCGTCCCGCTGACGCTCCTGTCCCTTAAAGAAGAGCATGAGGCCGCCGTGATCGAAATGGGCATCAGCGAATTCGGGGAGATGAGCCGCCTTGCCGATATGGTGCGGCCCGATATCTGCCTCATGACGGCGATCGGCTACTGCCATCTGGAGACGCTGGGCGATTTAAACGGCGTTTTAAAGGCCAAAAGCGAGGTGTTCCGATACATGAAACCGTCGGGCCTTGCCGTCATGAGCGGTGACGACGCGCTGCTGGGGGCTTTAGACCCGGGTGTGCGCAAAATCACCTTCGGCCTGGGGGAGCATAACGATTACCGGGCGGAGAATATCAAAACCCACGGCAGCAGCGGTGTGTCATGTGAAATCAAAAATGGTGATGCCTGTGTCAGCGTCTTGATTCCGGCCTTCGGGAGCCATATGGTGCTGGGCGCGCTGCCCGCCGCCGCGATCGGACGCGAGTTGGGTCTGACGGATGAGGAAATCCGGCTGGGGCTCCTCAATTTCTCCACGGTGGGGAGCAGGGCGAATATTTTCGATACCGGCTATATCACCCTGATTGACGACTGCTACAACGCCAATCCCAATTCGGTGACGGCATCCATCCTGTCCCTCTGCACCCTGCCCGGGCGAAGGGTCGCCATCCTCGGCGACATGCTGAACCTCGGCCGCGACAGCGACGAGCTGCACCGCGGCATCGGCATCCTCGCCGCCAGAAGCGGCGTCGACTGCCTCATCTGCTGCGGCGCCCAGGCGGACGCCATCTATAAAGGCCTCATATCAACCGGGCTCGAAGTCGAGGGCTGGCATTTCCCCCTAAAGGACGCGTTCCTGTCCGTCCTCCCGTCCCTTATCAAAAAAGGCGACAACGTGCTCGTCAAGGC
>JAAYBH010000130.1 GCA_012718935.1 Clostridiales bacterium | reverse complement strand
GCCATGTGCGGACAGTGCACCGTCGTCTGCCCCGTCGGGGCGCTGAAGGAGACGGATTCGATCCAAAAAGTCTGGGCCGCCCTTGGTGACAGGACGAAACGCGTCGTCGTCCAGACGGCGCCCGCGGTCCGGGTGGCCATCGGGGAGGAATTCGGCTGCGCGCCCGGCACGCGCGTCACGGGAAAGCTCGCGGCCGCCCTTCACGCGCTGGGGTTTGACGACGTTTTCGACACTAACTTTACGGCGGACCTGACGATCCTCGAGGAGGGCACGGAGCTTCTCACGCGCCTGAACGACGCCCTGACGGGAGCAGGCGCCGTTCTCCCGATGATCACAAGCTGCAGCCCCGGCTGGATCAAATACGTCGAGCACACCTTCCCCGACAAGCTTGAGCATCTGTCCACGTGCAAATCCCCTCACACGATGCTGGGAGCTCTGGCCAAATCCTATTATGCCGGTAAAATCAGAGTTGACCCGAAAAATATCTTTGTCGTCTCCGTTATGCCGTGTACGGCCAAAAAGTTTGAGATTGTCCGGCCTGAGATACAGAACGACGGCTGTCCCAATGTGGACGCCGTCCTGACGACGCGGGAGCTGGCCTCCATGATCAAGGAAATGGGCATCGACTTCAATTCCCTCGAGGACGGGGAATTTGACAACCCCCTCGGCATGTCGACCGGCGCCGCCGACATTTTCGGTCTGACCGGCGGCGTTATGGAGGCGGCGCTGAGGACCGTTTATGAGCTCGTCACCGGCCGGGAGCTGCCCTTCGGCGGTCTGCATGTCACACCCATCGTCGGGCTCGACCGCGTCAAGGAAGCCGCCGTTACGATTGAAAACCCAAGGGAGGCGTACAGGCATCTGGACGGCGTCGTTGTCAGGGTCGCCGTCACCAGCGGACTGAAGGGCGCCAAACAGCTCATGGCGCAGGTCGCGTCCGGCCAGTCCCCATACCATTTTATCGAAATCATGGGCTGCCCCGGCGGCTGCATCACCGGCGGCGGCCAGCCCCGGTCAAATGACCCGGAGGTGCGGAAAAAGCGGCTTGAGGCACTTTATGTTGAAGACGAGAGCAAAGAGCTTCGAAAATCCCATGAAAATCCCTATGTCACAGCCCTTTATAAGGAGTTTCTGGAATATCCCAACAGCCATATATCCCATAAATACCTGCATACCCATTATGTCAAGCGGGGCCTTCATAACGAGCTGACCGACCAGCGTTTCAGCATCGTCCGGGAGCAGGCGGAAAAAAAGCCGGCCGACGGAACCCCCAAGAGCAGCCGACAGCCCTTCGACGGGCCGGCGGAACGCAAAAATGCGGCCGACGGATTCCAGTCCGTCCGCGTACTGTCGCTTGAGGCTGAAAACACCCGGCTCAAGGGTGAGCTCGCCGACACGGCCGAGACCGTCGATATCCTGAAAAATGTCATCGCAGACTACCTGAAAAGAGACAGGTAGCTATTCCGGAAAATGGCTATGCATCGTTTGCATAGCCATTTTTTGTTGCATTTTTCAATAGATTGGTATTGTATTCCATATCATCTCATTATAATATATTGGCATGGGGGTATGTAACGGGGTCTTGGGAGGTGCCTTTATGAGCGATATCCGCCTGCTGATCGCAGATAAAGACGATTCGGCCAGAAGCCAGCTCAAGAAGCTGGCGGAGAACGCCTGTTATTTTTATGACGCGGCCATCGACGGCATTATGGCCGTCAAGCTGTTCCGCCGCCATGACTACCATCTGATCCTCATGGATACGGAGCTCCCCATGCTGGACGGGTGGAATGTGTGCCGGCAGATTCGCAAGGTCTCCGAGGTGCCGATCATCATTGTCAGCGCCAATACCGCCGAACGCGACAAGCTGCTCGCCTTTGAGCTGGGCGCGGATGATTATGTGTGCAAGCCCTTTTCCCCGCCGGAGCTCCTGGCGCGTATCCGGGTCCACCTTTACCGGACCCAGGGCATCAAATCCGCAGCACCGTCAAAAATCAGCTTTAACGGCCTCCTTATCGACACGATATCGCGCGCCGTCTGTGTGGACGATACGGTCGTCAAGCTGACGCCGAAGGAATATGAGCTTTTGTATTTTTTGTCTCAAAACCCCAATAAAGCGTACTCACGCGAGAGCCTTCTGAACGAGGTGTGGGGCTATGAGTTTACCGGCTCGGACAGAACGGTGGATACGCATATCAAAATGCTCCGGGAGAACATCAAGCCCTATGACTCCTATATTGTCACGGTCTGGGGCTTCGGGTACAAATTTGTCCTGTGACGCTCGGGAATAATGACTTTGGAAGACCTGCCGGGTCTTCTTTGTTTTTAGAGTGTCTTGACTTTCGCATCATGGATGTTATTATTGACATAAAAACAGAAAAAGGCGGAAATACATATGAAAATCAAGAGCGGATTTGTCCTCAGGGAAATTGCGGGTTCGTCTGTCATCATCCCCGTTGGTGAACGCGTGATCACATTCAAGGGCATGCTGATG
>JAAYBH010000129.1 GCA_012718935.1 Clostridiales bacterium | reverse complement strand
CGCCGTGGAAGTCGATGATTTTGACCTGAATCGGCCGCCCCTCGTCGACATCCGCCTTTTCAAAGACCACCTCGCCGCCGAGCGACCGGTAGAACTCGACCGTAGCCTCGATGTCCGTCGTCGGAAAACCTATGTGGTGCAGCTCCGCAGTGATCTTCATACGCGCGCCCTCCTCAGAGATTCTCAAACGGCGCAATCGCCTGGTTGATCTTCGCCATATAGTCGTCCGGGATGTCCCATTCGGTCGAGGCGATGTTCTTCTGAAGCTGCGAGATGGAGGACACGCCGTTGATGATCGAGGTCACCTCCGGCTTCTGCCTAAGCCAGTTCAGCGCGACCTGCGCGATCGGCTTTCCCATCCTGCAATAATTAACGCATTGCGCAATTCCCAATTGCTGACGGCTTATCAGCAATTTCAAAGCCCAAATTGTGCGCATTGGCGCACAGTTGTTGAAAAAATATGGGGATTGTGCACCCTGTTGGCAGTCATCCTTTAAATGCTGCATTTCCTCTCGGGTTGATACCGCAACGCTTTTCGCTTTGCTGCCAGGCAGTGTGAATGCTCAGCAATGCAAGAAATGACCAAAATACGAGCAAATTCAACGAGACTTTTATCGTTCCATGATGTATTATTTATCTTGGACAGAGTCAAAAAATCGCACTCTTAGGGGAAGAGAAATTTACAGGGGGAAGTGACGCGCAGAAAGGCAACGCTGCCGCCGCGCCGGTAGCGGGGCGCGGCCGGACAATACTTCGGCACGTAAGAGCATTCGATGTATTGGTCATGAAATGATGAAGCGAGGAGGCCAGAAGGCTTTGGGGGATTCCTTGCATTGCTATTATGAATGGCAAACAAATCAAACTTCCGAGCGTGGCCGATTCGGGTTTGGCATGGTTACAAATCATAGCTTCAACGCGCATTGGCACACTGCGATGGAGTTTGCCTATATAATCGAGGGAGAAGTTCTGGCATGCGTCGACGAAGAACAGTATCACGCTCACGCCGGGGACATTATCCTCTGCGGGCGGGATCAAATTCATTATATGAACTCCCTTGAAAGCGGGTCGAAGATGGTGTTATTGATCTTTGATCCGGACTATGTCCAAGAGGCCCTGCTGGGGAGGCAGTTCGCGATCACCTTTCTCAACGCGGCAAAGGTGCGGGAATTGAACATGCCACCCGAAACATTCAGGGAAATCCAACATTGCTTTACGGTGCTTCCTTATATAAAAGAAAATCGGTACGAGGGATATCTGAGTCTCTGCGAAAACTACCTCAAGCTGATCATCGCCTTGCTGATGCGATACGTTCCTCTTAAGGAAGATGACGTCGATAACCGCATCAGCAGCACCGTAAAGATCATGCAGCACGCGATCGACTATATTATTGAGAATTACAGTGAAAACCTGACGCTCGAACAACTTGCCAGGAACTTCTATATCAGTCCGTTTTATCTCTCCAGATTGTTTGGAAAGTACGTCGGGGTGCCCTTCAAGAAGTATCTGAACCATGTTCGGGTAACAGAGGCAATCAACTTGATGATGGCGACCACAAACTCCATTCAAAGCATCGCGCAAAACTGTGGGTTTAATAATATACGCACCTTCAACCGCGTGTTCAAAGAATACACGCAAATGACTCCAAAGGCTTACATAAAGGCCAGGCGCAGTTAGAACGGCAGAGGAAGTGTGATCCGGGTGAAGAAGAACGTCTCAAAGGTGAGCATTGTTTTTCTTGTTATCGCGCTTGTCGATATGCTTTTTGTCGGAACTTCATATTCCTGGTCCCTGTTTTTGTCCCCGATGGAGGAGGATTTGCACTGGACACGCGAAACACTATCCGTTGCATTTGTAGTGAATATCGCGAACAGTATGCCCGCGAGGTTCGCGGTCGTGCCGACGGACAGGTCGGTGCCGATCGTGATCAATACGAGCGTCTGCCCGAGCGCCGCCATGCCCACGAAGGACATCTGCTTGATGATG
>JAAYBH010000128.1 GCA_012718935.1 Clostridiales bacterium | reverse complement strand
TCTGGAAGGTACCTAAAGTGGCGCTCAGCAGCTTACCCACCTTGCCGCCCGCTTTTTCTGCCATGATGCTGATGCGCGCGTTTGCATCCGCGGTGGCCTCGTCAATCAGCTCCAGCTTGAGCTCGCTGAGCTTGGTGTAATAATATTCGGGCGCCTCCGAGAAAAAATTAACACCTGAGCCGATGAGATCCGTAATATCGCGCGAGATCGTTTCGATATTATCCACATCTGTCGATTGGATGGTCAGCCTTTGGCTGAGGGAATAACCGACCAGCTCCGAACCGATGTTGTAGCCGGCATCGTTATAAATCTGCCTGTAATCAGGAAATATGTCCACCGAGGAAAAAACAATGCTTTCTTTTGGGACATTATGGTCGATTAAGTAGTCCTCAACAAGGCCGGCGTCCTTTTTGATCATATCATACGCTGCCATCGTCGATTCCCCGTAAGCGGAAAAGCTCCCCCGCCACACAATCAGGTCGGAACTGAAATCGCGTGTTGCCGAGCCCGAGGCGGTTATGCCGCCGCCGGCATTTTGCTTATACCCCACAAAACCGTTGACAGCAAAAACAACGGCAATAATCAAGCTGACGCCTGCAATGAATGTCCCGATGACACGGCTTCTCATCCACATCACAAATCACCTCTTATTCCAATTATACCAAGGATTGTATCATTTTTGTATGAATAAAGCAATAACTTCCAAGCCTAAGAGCTAGATACACAGAAAGAAGCCGCGTTTTTTGCAAAACGCGGCTTCTTTCTGAGAAAATTGTATGATTCTTCAAATGCAGACGGTTTTAGACCAGCTATCTGATAGACAGCCGCATCTCCATCGAGTCAATGCCGAGCCAGTCATTGGGGTTTGCAATTGTGATAGCCTTGTTGACATGCGCCATCAAATCGGGCATAATCTTACTGTTGCATCCTCAACAGTTGATAGGTAGACATAGGAGAATAACATGGATTTTCATAATTTGTACTTGTTGACGAAATATGCCAGAGAATACGGCCACAGCAAAATCCGCATCGCCGGGATGTCGGATACCGAGCACACGATCTGTACCTTTCTGTTCGCCCATACTGGTATGTCACAGGACGATGTGTGCCAGGCGCTTCGGCTGGACAAGGCCACGGTCGCCCGGGCGCTGCTGACGCTGGAGGAAAAGGGCTTTATCAGCAGGACGCCGAATTTGGAAAACCGGCGCAAGAACCTGCTTTCCATCACAGATGAGGGGAAAAGGAGCATCGCTGATGTGGTGCATATCTACGACGAGTGGTTTGCGCGGATATCCGCCGGCCTTTCGCCGGAGGAGCAGCAGCGTTTTGACGAATACTGCGGCCTGCTTCTTGCCGCCGCGAGAAAAACAAGTGAGGAGAAATGATCATGAGCTCATTCAAGGATCTTCGCATCGTAGACAATTTCTATCAGACTTCGGCGTTCTTTCCCATGCCGACAGTGCTTATCTCTACGCTGGCCGACGACGGGAGCACGTCTCTCGGGGCTTACTCGCTTTGCTTTCCGTACTATATCGCCGGCAAGGACTATTACGCCATGCTGCTGGAATGCCGCAACAGCTCCAATACCGCGCAGAACCTTTTGAAACGCGGCGTGTGCGCCATAAACTTTCTGGAGGATAACAAGGGCGATTTCGGGGAAACGGTCCGTCTGGGCTTCCCCGGTGAGACCAGCGCGGAAAAGATGGCAGGCTGCAAATTTGAGCTGGAAGCGGGGCAGTGCGAAGGAGCTCGGCCGCTCATTATCAGCAAGGCGTTTCAAGTGATGGAATGCACATGGGACGACACGCTGGAGAACGCCTATCAGGATTGCTCCCGCGTGGGTCAGCTTGACGGCATTGAGCCTCCTTACCGCAGCTTTAACGGAATCACCAGTAAATTCGGCTGTCACTTTATTTTGAAAATCGATAAGATACTGATGAAGGAGCGATTTTATGACGCCATCGTAAACGGAGTGAGGGCGTCCTTGTTCCCCCGTGTGCCGGTGGACTACGGCTACCGGGACAGCACGAACTTCTGGTATACGAAATTTCGCCGCCCTATCGCCATGAAGATACCCGCTGCCCGTGAGGCCGATCTGACCGGTGTGATATTTGCCGCCGACCGAATGGACGACAAGATCAAATTTACTGAGGACGCCTGCAGAATGATGACCAAGGTGCCGAGAGTGTTTCTCAAAACCGCGCTGCAGGGCTGCGTTGACTGGGCACGGGAAAACAATGTAACGCTGATTACCCCCGAGCACATGAAGATAATCAACGACAAACGCTCAAAGGAAAAGAATAAATGAGTTTCCTTTTGCCTAAAGAGTACGAGATTGATACAATTCAATCCAGAAGGCCCAGCTGTCGGGTTCCTCCGCAGACCATATGGTCCAGGGGCCGGGTACGCTGTCAGAGCCGTCGACCCATAAAGCGCAGACGGTCCTGCCATTGCACTTGACATCCCAATAAAGTAGCATATATTACCAAATAAATCAAATCCTATCAGAGGCGTTTTCGATTTCTCCCATCATTCTTCTTTCTTATTTGGAAACGACGATTGGCTAAAGAAGAGAGAAGAAATTAGAAATAATAATTAAGAATACAAAAGAAACGACGACTTCCTGTGCAGGAAATCGTCGTTTCTTTTTGTGTTTTATTATCAAAATCGATATCATTAGATTCGTCACCGCAAAAACAGTGTATTCGAACTCTAATATGAGCTGTTAATCAAATGATCCCACAACCATTTTGCGACTGTCGTATTTCACTCAGTCCAGCGCGACGGACTTGATAAAACGTTCGAGCATGGCCGCGACCTCAGCGCGGGTGGCAGTATTTTTCGGGTTTAAATTGCCGTTGTTGTCGCCTTTGATAATCCCAGCGCTGCAGGCCCATTGAAGCGCAGAATATGCATAGTCTGATATTGTCAGCGCGTCATTGTAGGACAGGATATTTGTATCCTCGCCGACAGATACGTCAAATAATTAGTCTGCTAACCTAACCATTCCTCCCGCTTAGTGTCTTTCGAAATGTCTACCTAATGTCAAAAATTAAACGTTCGTCTACCAAATGTCTACCTGATATTTTTGCATACTATATATAGCGCTTAGAACAAATAACGAGGGGCTGTCGCACTAAGGCAGCCCGATAAGAAAGCAAAAGGCGGCGACTGGCGGTAGCCAGAAGCCGTCTTTTGTTGTAAAATATTGTTTGTGAAGACAAATAAAATACAGCCAGATTATACATCGAACGGGAGTGTATATCAACTGGCAATACCGATGGACATAGGAGAAATGATCCCGGCAGATGATTCAGTACGGTTGCTCGATGCGGTGTTTGAAAGGATTGATTATACAAAATTGTACGCCGCGTACTCCAGATACGGGAGAATAGAGACGTCACCGAAGAATC
>JAAYBH010000127.1 GCA_012718935.1 Clostridiales bacterium | reverse complement strand
CGGCCAGCATCTCCCGAATTTCCTCCAGCTGGACAGCCGAATATATAATAAGTTTGTCAGCTCCCATATTGAACTCTCCCATACATCAGTATCTGTAACATCATATTCAGAGAGCTCCGTTAACGTCAAAGACGCTCCGTCATTCCCGCGCAAAATAGCCGCCTTGCGAAAATCGCAAAACGGCCGTAAATTATGTAGGGGCGCGCATTGCGCGTCCCAAATGAGGCGGTATAACGACCTGGACGGCCAATGGCCGCCCCTACGATTAATCCCTGCGATTCAGCGTTTCCGCCAGCTTCATGAGGTCCGCCATGACGTCCTTGTTGTCGACGCTGGCGATTTCGTCGGATTTGTCGGCAAAAACGAGGCCAAGGGGTTTTGCGTTCATGTCCCGGAGAAGCGTTTTCGCCGTATCCTCCGCTTTTTTCAGCTCGCCGTCCCCGCCCCGGACGATGATAATACCGCCCTTTTTCTTTTTCGGCACCGGCTCCTCGTGCCGGAAGTACTTGGCGCACCAAAAGGTCTGCAGCCGGCTCAACACCGCCAGCAGCTGGCCCGTCAGTTCGGAGAAATACATGGGCGACGCGATGACGATATTGTCGGCCTCCTGGATATCCTCATAAATTTCCTGCATCCCGTCCTTGATCGAGCAGCCCGTGTTCTTCCAGCAAAACCGGCAGTCGATACAAGCCCTGACATTGCAGTCATAAGCGCGGACGATTTTCGTCTCGCCCTCCAGCCGCCTGACAAGCTCTTCAACCAAAGAGGATGTGTTCCCCTTTTTCCTCGGCGACCCTATAAAAATCAGTGTTTTCATTTGTTTCACCTCTGTTTCAGTGTGTTAATGACACGTCGGGACAGATACAAAGCCATAGCCGCACAAAACGCCGTTATGATTTTGCTTCGCTGAGTATCTCACGGACGATCGCTTCGATATGGATCCGCATGGTGTCCAGCAGCATCGTATCAATATCGCCCGGCTTGATGGCCAGGGGCAGCTCGGTGCAGCCGAGCACCAGCGCGTCCGCTTTTGACGATGAGATCAGCTTTCCTGATATCTCAATGAGCTTCGCCTTGTCTTCCGGCAGGACAATACCGTCCTCCAGATTTGGAAAGATAATGCCATGCACCTGGTTTTGCATCCTCTCGTCCGGCAGGACGGCCTCAATGCCGTACCTTTCAAGCGCTCCCGAATACAGCCCGCTCCGCATCGTAAAGCGCGTTCCCAGCACGACAGCCCTGCGGCAGCCGGCTTGAGCGGCATATTGGCAAGTGGCGTCCACAATGCTGATCAGCGGTATTTTTGAACGTTCGTTCAATCTCTCAAATACAATGTGGGGCGTGTTGGATGCGATCGCCGCGAAATCAGCGCCCGCCGCTGCCAGATGATCGATGGAACCGGTAAGCAGACCGATCAGCTTATCCAGCTTATTCTCGCTGATATAACCGATCATCTCCGCCATGTTCACGCTGTCGATAACAAGCCTCGGATAGTCCCCGCTGTTTGATTTTTCCCTGACGCCGCTGATGATCCCGCCGTAATAGTCCAGCGTGGAGGCGGGGCCGACCCCGCCGATGATTCCGGCCTTTTTCATACGGGCCTCCTTATCTGCCAACTAGTTAAAAATTAGCACATATGACGCGCAATGACAACAGCCAATCGAAAATCCCCCAAATGAAGCGCTGGGCTCCATCTGAGGGATGATTCAATCATTCGGGTATTAGTCTTCCTCGATATCAAAGACCGTGGCGACGTCCAGTATCTGCTTGATCTCGCCGTCGACGCTGGCGATCTTCGATGTATAGCGTCTTCCGTCGGCATTGGCGTCTACGACCGGAGAATCCGTCAGGTCGCCTTCAGAAATATGAATAACGTCCTGAACCGCGTCGACGATGGCGCCGACGAGCTCGGCCTCCAGCATAATCACAATGATGCAGGCTCTGTCGTCATATTCGATAGGCTGAAACCCCAGCTTTCTGCGCATGTCGATGACGGGCACGATCGTGCCGCGGATATTGATGATGCCGCTGCAGAAATCCAGTGCGTTCGG
>JAAYBH010000126.1 GCA_012718935.1 Clostridiales bacterium | reverse complement strand
TGTATTTTAAAGGCAGAAAAACCCGTGACCTTGTCGGCAGGCTAGGTCTGCCGATGATCGTTGTAAGCTCGGAAAACGATGAGACCGTCAGTGTCAAATCGCTGCGTTATGTTGAAAATATGCCAAATGTCCGTCTGATGTCTGCCAGGGATTCGGGTCACTTCTATTATCCGAAGGAGACGAAGGAACTCCTGTCCGACGCTCTGCTGCATTTCATCGGAGAGCATGACAAAAAGACCGGAATAAATATTTTGAACACATATTCAATATGAGGTAATTACCTGTGAAATTCAATACAATCCTTTTTGACCTCGACGGGACGCTCACCGACCCCGGCATCGGCATCACGAATTCCGTAATGTACGCCCTTGACAAATATGGCATCACCGTCAGTGACAGGCGCCAGCTGTTCTGCTTCATCGGGCCGCCTCTGTGGGAGTCTTTTGAGCGCTTCTACGGCTTCTCCGAAACCGATGCCAAGCGGGCGGTGGAATATTATCGCGAGCATTACAGAGTCACCGGCATTTTCGAAAATACTGTCTACGAAGGGATCGACGCTCTGCTGGCATCCCTGGAAAACAGCAGCAAAACGCTTCTTGTCGCCACGTCCAAACCGGAAATCTTTGCGGAACAGATTCTGGAGCACTACGACCTGGCGAAGTACTTCTCATTTATCGGGGGCAGCGAACTGGACGGCGCCCGCGTCAACAAACACGAGGTCATCCGGTACGCTCTGGAGATGGCCGGCGTCACGGATCTAACGACCACCGTTATGGTGGGAGACCGGGAGCACGACATCCTCGGAGCCAAAACGATGGGTATCGCCTCGGTGGGCGTCCTGTTCGGCTACGGCAGCCGCAGGGAATTTGAGAACGCCGGCGCTGATTTCATCGCCGAAACCGTTGATGATCTGCGGCGCATCCTGCTGACCTGATGAGTTTATTAAGGAGCCGATCATGAAGCATCTCTATTTCGTCCGCCACGCCGAACCGGATCACAGCTGGAAGGACGACAGAACGCGCCCCCTCTCCCCCGCCGGGTTATCCGACCGCGGCGAGGTCACCCGCGCGCTGCATGGCATTGCGATTGACCGCTTTGTTTCGAGCCCGTACAAAAGGACGATGGATACCATCCGGGAGAGCGCCGATGAACACTCGATTCAAATTGTCACCGACGAGCGGCTGAGAGAGCGCCAATGCGGCGTTATACCAAACACCCGGGAAATGCTCCATAAGCGCTGGCAGGACTTCGATTTTCATGAGGTAGGCGGAGAATCGCTGCGCACGACCCAACGGCACAATATCGAAGCTGTTCATGAGCTTTTGAAAACCGGGTGCGACAGTGAATCAATCGTCGTCGGGACCCATGGTACGGCTCTCAGCACCATCCTTAATCACTTTGATTCGGCGTATAGGTTTGAAAATTACTGGCGCATGATCGATTTCATGCCCTACATCATCCGGCTCGACTTTGAAGGCGCAGTGTGCATCGGCCGGGAGGAAATCCTCATCGTCGAAAAGCCGTATGACGTTCATGGCATGCCCTGACGAACACGGCTGATTAGGTTTGCTCAGGTATATTTGACTTGATATTTGAACGTGTAAGGAACGACGAGGGCGTCGTTCTCAAAAGGTCATAATGTACGTTGGTATGGTCGTAGGGGTCGCCGTCCTCGCCAATTTTAATGATTTTCTCTCCGGAACATATTGACAATGGAATTTTCTGCTGTAATGATGCTTACAGGAAGACGGTCTTGGAGAAAGGAAATGATTATGAAAACGGGGATCATCATTCATTCGCACACGAACAACACCTTGTCCGTCGGAGAACGGCTGAGGGACGCTCTTCTCATGGGCGGTCAAGGTGAGGGAAACGCAGATCGAAAAGCTTGTAGCGGCTTTTTCCAATGCCGATGCGAACAGGGGTTGAGACGCAAATGATAAAGAGCATTTTGAAATGGACGGGGATCGTTTGCATCGTTTTCATTCTGATTTCATTTCTATTTGCACTGCTCGGTCTTAAAGCGGCGCGGAACCTTCTGATTGAACCCGCGGACCTGAGCCGGATTCCGGACGGGACGTATACGGGTACATACGAGAGCTACAGGTGGACAAATGCGGTTGCGGTGACTGTGCGCGGGCATCAAATCACGGCCATTGAGCCGATCAGTCCTCTTGTCAGCCGTGAGGAGCTCGCCACAACGCTGACGCAGCGCGTGCTTGACAGCCAGACAAACAACGTCGACGCCGTCTCCGGCGCCACGGCCAGCAGCAACGCCTTTCTGAAGGCGGTGGAGAACGCGCTCCGAAGCGCTGGTGCATAAAGAAAAAGAGGCTGTCACGTAGACCAGCTATAAAAAGTCAATAGTGAAATTAAGCAATCGGGACGTAAGGTTTGTTATCGCGAAGAACGGCAAAAACAGTATAAGTGAGCTTACGTGCGACAGCCCCGATTGCAGTGAAATGATG
>JAAYBH010000125.1 GCA_012718935.1 Clostridiales bacterium | reverse complement strand
CGCAGTCTCTCTTCTCTGCTGAAATGCGCTTTTGTCAGTTTGATCACGACGCCGGAGAGGGCCAGAACGGCGATCAGATTGGGGATGGCCATGAGGCCGTTGAAGGTGTCGGCAATCTGCCAGATGACGTCCAGGTCAAGCGTAGCGCCGGCGACGACAACGAGCACGTAAATCAGCTGGTATGCTTTGATACAGCGGGCGCCGAACAGGAACTCGGCGCACCTGACGCCGTAGAGCGCCCAGCCGAACACCGTCGCAACGGCAAAAAGGGACATGCCCACGGAGATGATGACACCGGCGGCCTTTCCTCCGAAGACCGTGGCGAAGGCCGAGATATTCAGCGCAATGGAGCCGCTGGTCCCGTAATCGAGATCGATGCCGCTCATGAGAAGCGTGAGGCCGGTGATCGTACAGATGACGATCGTATCCAGAAACACCTCAAAAATGCCGTACAGCCCCTGCTTGACGGGATTTGTCTCGCTGGAGGACGCGTGGGCGATGGGCGCGGACCCGAGGCCCGCCTCGTTGGAAAACACGCCGCGCCGGAAGCCCCAGCCGATTGCTGTCCTGATTGAGATACCGGCGGCGCCGCCGGCAGCGGCCTGGGGTGTGAACGCCTCCCGGAAAATCCTCATAAAGGCCGCTCCCAGGCCGTCTATATTGACGGCAATGACGGCGAGGGAGGCCAGGATATATGCGGCCGCCATAAACGGGACGATCAACTCCGTCACCCTGCCGATGCGCCCCACGCCGCCGAACAGCGTCAGCGCCGTCAAGGCGGCGACGATGAGGCCGATCACGAGGCTGATTGTACCCTTGTACTGTGCGGCCCCGGGCAGAAACTCCTGTATGGTGCTGTTGATGGAGCTTGTCATATTGCCGACCTGGACGGCGTTTCCGGAACCCAAGGCGGCGGCTGCTCCAAATACGCAGAAGATGGCTGCGAGCCACTTGAATCTTTTGCCGAGGCCATTTTGGATGTAATACATCGGGCCTCCCGCCCATTCTCCCGCTTTGTTCCGCTCCCGGAACCGGACCGCCAGCACCACCTCGGCATATTTCGTGCACATGCCGATGAGCGCGGAGATCCACAGCCAGAAGATCGAACCGGCGCCCCCCAGCGTGACGGCCGTAGTGATGCCCGCAATGTTGCCGGTCCCGACCGTGGCTGCCAGCGCCGTGGTAAGCGCCTGAAAAGGCGTGACAGTGCCTTTGGCTGCCTTCTGCTTCTTAAACGCCTTACCGATGGTATTTTTCATGGCGTAGCGGAACTCAAATATCTGCAGAAACCCTGTGCGGAAGCTCAGATACAACCCCGTTCCGATGATCAGCACCAGCATGGGTATGCCCCATACGACGCCGCTGATGCTTTCATTGATGCCTTTGATCCACTCCATGTCACCGCCCCTTTACCCATCGTATTTCTGTTCGATTCAAGTCAAAAGACATGCTCTTAACAAGGATATTACCAATACGGTGAATACAGAACGGCGAATCAACATGAGACATGAATAGTAACAATTTATTAAATTATTGCATATAATAGTTACAAATGATTGACATCAGGACGTCTAAATGTTACAATTCGTTACATTCTTGTCCAAAGCATTCCACTGTTAAATGGAGTTTGTGATGAAAACGAGTAAAACAGTTCTGACCATCGTCGCGCTTTCAATCGCCACATCGATGCTGATTACAACCGCCTCGGCGGAAGAGATTATATTTAACAAGCCGCCGGCTGCGGACATCCCCGTCGCGGTCACCGTAACGGCGGCGCCTCCTGCCGTTTTGGAAAAACCGCAGAACTCTCCGCCGGCAGCGGATTCAACATATCCGCAAAGTGGCGGGACCGTTACAAACGAGACAGCCCCCGCCGCAGCGCAGGCTTCGGACAGCGCTCCCGCACCGACGGATGCCGGAATCGCTCACGAGGCGGAACAAGACCCCCCGCAGCTTGTTCAGGAGACGGCACCCGCTGAGAACCTGATGCTTACGGCCGGCCAGGCCATCGCGGAGTTTACAAAACAGTTTGACGGCTTCAGATACGTCTACGGCGCCGAATCCCCCAAGTACGGTTTTGACTGCTCGGGGCTTGTATGGTACGTTTACACCCATTTTGGCTATACGCTGCCAAGGACGGCCGGCAGGCAGTATAAAGACGGCGTATCTGTCGAACAGCCCGAGCTCCAGCCGGGCGACCTGGTCTTTTTTGATACGAATGGCGGCAGCCGTTCGATTTCCCATGTCGGTATCTATGTGGGGGACGGCCAGTTTATCCATGCCTCCACGTCCCGGCACGGCGTTATGATCAGCCGTCTGGACAATACCTACTGGGCAAAAGCATATTACGGTGCAAAGCGCATCATCACCCCGCAGTCCGCTCTCCGGCTGTTCAGCGAGATCTCTTCCGCATCAATCGTATAATGCCCAAGGCAGCCAACCGGGCTGTGGCCATGCAATAAATTTCCGTTTCTAAGCCCTTTTTTGTTTGAGTTTCCCCAAAAAAAAGCATCAAGCGCTAAAATAAGCTAGAAATGGAGCGGGATAACGAGGGCATGCAGTTGTGATGTGGAAAACTTTTCAGAAGCAGATGGGACGGAGACGGATAAT